>HF985479.1:3429-6072 GCA_000432015.1 Clostridium sp. CAG:1024
CCTGAGCCGGGAAAGACTGCATGTTTTCGCTGCGGCGACGGTCTTTTTCGCCGCATAGGGACTGCCGCCGAGCTGCTTAACGACGGCCTGCTCCGGCTGCCGTGCCAAGAGAAGCTGCTTTGCCGTGAGCATTTGCTTCATGCGGCCTTCAAAAAAACTTGCAAGCTGCATCGCGGACTGTTCGCCGCTTTGCAGTGCGGTCTGCAGCATGGAGAGACCGGTTTTCAGATCCCCTGCGAGGAAACGATCGAGCATTTGAAACACGGTGTACTCCGGATTGGGCGTGACGCAGACGGCGATGGCTTCCCGCGTGACGGCGCAGCCGGGGCCAACATAGGCGGCGAGCTTCAGCAGTGCGTTTTCCAGCGTCGCCATATCCACGCCCGCAACGTCCACAAGGTGCATCGCGACCGGACGGTCGAGCAGCACGCCGAACTCCTTTGCCCGCTTTCCGAGAAAGGCGACGGCGCGGCCCGTATCGCAGCGGGGAAATTCGACGACGCGGCTCGCAGCGCCGAGCGTTTTATAGAGCGTGCCGGTTTTTGCGGCGGCGCCGCGGCGAACGAGCAGCAGCAGGGTGCTGTCCGGCGCTTTTGCGGCGTAGGGGGCAAGGCGCGTTTCTTCATCCGCGGTCATTTCCGTGACGACGACCACGCGCAGCCGGTCGAAAAAGGGCAGCGTTTCCGCGGCGGCGATGACTGCGTCCGCAGAGGGGGCTTTCAGCCGCTGCAGGTTCATGTCCTGCGCGGCGTCCGAGAAGAGGCGTTCACATTGCCGGAGCGCGCGCTCCTTGCTGTATTCCTCGTCGCCGTGCAGCAGATACGCGCCGGAGAGCGAGCCGGCCTGTATGGCTTTGAAAAAGGCGATCTCATCCATAAAATCAGTATAGCACAAACCTTGTCCGCTGGAAAGAAGCCGGATGCGGCTATCCTGCGGGAAACAAACACGCAAATACGACGGAAAGCAGCAGGCAGACGGCGCCGTACAGTGCGCGGCGGCGTTCGGAGCGCAGACAATAGCGGGAGAGAAACAGAAGTCCGGCATAAAAGAACAGCGTGGCGGCAAGGCTGGGCGCTGCGACGCGCAGGACGGTGCTTCCGCCTGCACGGGCAAGCGTCATCATGGCGTCGAGCGCGAGCCGCGGCAGTGCGGCAAGACGGCGCGCAAGCGCGGGAAACGGAAAGGACAGCAGCGCAGCGGCAAACGCAGGCACGAGAAACAAGGGAACGAGCGGCAGGAGCAGGACGTTTGCGGCAAGGCCGAACACACTGATCTCCGCAAAGGCGCGCGCCATGACGGGCGCTGTAAACAACGCGGCGGACAGCGAGGCGGACAAAAGGCCGGAAAGCGTGCGGCCGAAGAGCGCAAGATGCGCCTGTAAAACGGGAGAAAGCAGCAGAATGCCGAGCACCGCGAGGAACGACAGCTGAAAGCCGACGGAGGCGGGTGCTGCGGGATCGAGCAGAACGACGATACAGCAGGCGAGCGCGAGAGAGGAAAGCGGGTCGCGCCGCCGAAGCGACAGCCCCGCGGGAACGCAGACGAGCAGCATGACGGAGGCGCGGACGACCGAGGGTGCGCCGCCCGTCAAAAGACAATAAAAAACCAGGAATGCAGCGATCACGGCATAGCGGAGCTTCAGCGCATGCCGCCGCCAGACAAGCAGCAGCGCGCCCGTCAGAACGGAGACGTGCAGCCCGGAAACGGCGAGCAGGTGTCCGACGCCGACCGCGTATAATCGTTCGGACAGCGCAGATGAAATGTCGGCATTGCGGCTGCCGAGCAGCATTCCGCGGGCGACCCCCGGCCAATCCGGAAACAGCAGATCGATGCGGTTTCCCACGGCCTGTGCAAGATCGGAGAACCGTGCCGCTGCCGCCGCGGGGATCGACAGCGCGGGAAGACGGGCGCGGAGCAGCCCGCATACGGCGGAAAAGAAAAACAGCGCGGACATACGCCATCCGCGCCAAAGGAGAAACAGTCCGAACGCCGCGAGCGCGGACAGGAGCGGCAGGTGCAGCCCGCCGGGAAACGAAAACAAGCCGACGCCCGCGCACAGACCGAGCGCGGCGGCAGGCAGCAGCCTTTCGTGAAACAGGGGCGGCCGAACGGAGCCGACGGAGGAAGGACGCATATGGTCACCACGCAATACGGGGGGATGAATGCAGGAAAAACGGGCGCGCAGAAAGAACGCCGTTACCCGGCGAGGCCGAGCACGCGGCGCAGCGATTCCTCATAGGCGAGGCACTTTTCCGCGGAAAACGCCGCGGGCAGCCGCAGCAGCACGTTGTCATAGCGGTAGCGCTGTTCGGATGCGGTATCGCCGCTCTTTTCCAGCGTTGCAAGCGATGTCAGCCGCAGCGTTGCCGATGCGTTGTCCGGGAACACCTCCACGATGCCGCGCAGCTCGCCGCTTTCGCTGTCCTCAAAGTCCGCGCGGCTCGTATAGCCGTTGGGCTTGCCGAGCAGACCGTCCGGGTCGCTGTCCGCCGTATATCGGTAAAATGTCCGCACCGGCATACCGTCTTTGAGCAGCGCGGAGCAGATCTCGTCTGCGGCAAGTGCGTGCGCGGCCTGCGGGGCTGGCGTTGCGGCGGCTTCCTCGGCCGGCGCGGGGGACGACGGCGCCGTGTCTGCGGGCGC
>HF985480.1:0-1892 GCA_000432015.1 Clostridium sp. CAG:1024
TTTCTAGAAAGAAAAGAAGGGGGGAGAAGAGAACCGCCCCTTACATTTCGAGGTTGGCGGCCGTGCGGGGGAAGGGCAGTACGTCGCGGATGTTCTGCATCCCCGTCACATACATGACCATGCGCTCAAACCCCAGGCCGAAGCCCGCATGCTTGACGCCGCCGTACTTGCGCAGGTCAAGGTACCAGCTGTACTGTTCCATGTCGAAGCCCAGCTCCTCGCAGCGCGCTTTCAGCACGTCGTAGCGCTCCTCGCGCTGACTGCCGCCGATGATCTCGCCGACGCCGGGAACGAGCAGATCCGCAGCCGCAACGGTCTTGCCGTCGCCGTTCTGGCGCATGTAAAACGCCTTGATCGCCTTCGGATAATCCGTGACGAACACGGGCTTTTGGAAAACCTGCTCCGTGAGATAGCGCTCGTGCTCCGTCTGGAGGTCGTCGCCCCACTTGACCGGATACTTAAAGTCTGCGCCGCTCTTTTCGAGAAGCGCCACGGCCTCGGTGTAGCTGATGCGCGCAAAGTCGGAGTTCACAACGTTGTCGAGCCGTGCGAGCAGCCCCTTATCCACGAACTTGTTGAAGAACTCCATCTCGGCGGGGCAGCGCTCGAGCACGGCGTTGATGATGTACTTGACCATGGCCTCCGCGACCTCGAGGTCGCCCAGAAGATCGCAGAACGCCATTTCCGGCTCGATCATCCAGAACTCGGCTGCGTGGCGCGCGGTGAAGCTGTACTCCGCGCGGAACGTCGGCCCAAAGGTGTAGATGTCGCGGAACGCAAGCGCGAACGCCTCGCCGTAGAGCTGTCCGGACACAGTGAGGTTCACGGGCTTTTCAAAGAAGTCCTTCGTGTAGTCCACCTTGCCGTCCTCCGTGCGCGGCGGCTCGCCGACCGGAAGCGTCGTGACCTGGAACATCTCGCCCGCGCCCTCGCAGTCCGAACCGGTCAGGATGGGCGTATGCACATAGACGAAGCCGCGCTGCTGGAAGAACTCGTGGATCGCGGCGGCAACGACGGAGCGCACGCGGAACGTCGCCTGGAACGTGTTCGTGCGCGGACGCAGGTGTTGGATCGTGCGCAGATACTCGAGCGTGTGGCGCTTTTTCTGGAGCGGATAGTCGGCCGGACAGGCGCCCTCCACCACAACGGATTCGGCGCGGATCTCGAAGGGCTGCGGCGCGTCGGGCGTCAAAACGAGCTCGCCCTCGATCGCGACCGCACAACCGGTGGACAGACCATTGCCAAGATTTCGATCGTCGCGCTCATATACAACCTGCACCGGACGGAAGCAGGTGCCGTCGGTAAGCTCGATAAAGCCCATGGTCTTGCCTTCGCGCGCGGTGCGCACCCATCCCGCGACGGATACGTGCCCCGCAAAGGCTTCGGGATCCTTTTGCAGTTGACTGAGTTTCAACATGGCTGGTCTCTCCTATAAAATCAAAAGAAATTTCCATTAGTATACCACACGGCGTGAAATTTTCCACCATCTTTTTGTATGTTTGCCCGCATATATGCGTTTCATACGGCATAGGTATAACCATGCAGTGTGTACAGGGTTGGATCACCGTGAAAAACGCAAATGCCGTCATACTCGTAAACGGCGTTCCCGCCGGGGATGCGCCGTGTCTTGTTACGCTGCCGGCCAACGGGACGAGCTATCTTTCGGCTGCGCCGCTGTACGACGCCGCGCGGCATTACGGCGTGACGCGGCGAATGCGCTTTACGGACGGCAGGCCGGAGGGCGGACTGGATAACGTCTCCCTGTTCGACTGGGGAGGGGGCTTGTTCGAGGCGGAGCTCTGGTGCGGCGAGCTGCGCGGGGAGGAGGAGCGCGCGTTTCCTTACACGATCGCGCAGCGCGGCTACGAGGGCATGAACGCGATCCTCTACTA
>HF985480.1:1988-4821 GCA_000432015.1 Clostridium sp. CAG:1024
CGCACGGGCGAGCTTGTTTCTCTCGGACGGCTGCTCGTCGCCGTGGCGCACGGAACGAAGGACACCGCCCGCATCGTTGCACCCGATCGGTCGCAGAAGCTCTTTCTCTCTGCGGACAGCATCCGTGCGGAAGGCGGGCAGCTCATCGTCACGGAACGCCTGCGCACCCAGCGCGGACACGAGCGGCGCACGGTCTACCGCGCGGAGGGGACGGAGCTGCTCACGAGCCGTCCGCAGATCGGATTCTTCTCCCATGCGCCCACGGAGCCGGCGTCGATCCCGCTTGCCTGCTGCGAAGCGGTCCTGCTCGGCGAATACCGCGAAGCGCTTTCGCTCATGGACGATGCGCTGGCAAGGACGCTCGATGAAGCGGCGGTACAGGAATTCTTCGGTGAGTTTGCCGCGGCGCGCCCCTTTCTCACGGACAGCGGCACGGTCGGACTCGTGCTTGCGCCGGAGGAGGGGATCTTTCCCGTGCGCAGGCTCGACTTCTCCGTTGAGGACGGCAAGATCGCAAACATCACCGAGGCGTAGGCGGAGACCGGCGCAGCTGCGCCATAAAAAAGACCAAAGAACGGAGCTCGCGCCCCGTCCTTTGGTGTTACTATTGCTCCACGGTGGAACAGTGTTCCCGGAATCGTTCTTTGCCGTTACGCTTTCGGGCCTGCGTCGATGATGTGCTGCGGCATGTGGGTGTACTTCTCAAAGTTCTTCACAAAGCGCGCCGCAAGATCTTTCGCCGTCTTTTCGTACTCGGCCTCGCCTGCTTCCTGCTTCCACATAGCGCGGGGAGAGAGCACTTCGTCCGGCACGTTCGGGCAGGACTTCGGAACGAGCACGTTGAAGATCGGATCCAGCTCGAACTCGGCCTTTTCCAGCTCGCCCGTCAGCGCTGCGGTCAGCATCGCACGGGTGTACTTCAGGCTCATACGCTTGCCGTCGCCCGCCTTATGGCCGCACCAGCCGGTGTTGACGAGGTAGACGTTTGCTTCATATTTATCAATGCGCTCGCCGAGCATCTCCGCATAGAGCGAGGGACGCAGGGGCATGAACGGCGCGCCGAACAGCGTCGAGAACGTGGTGACGGGTTCCGTGATGCCGCGCTCCGTGCCGGCCAGCTTGGAGGTATAGCCGGAGACGAAGTGATACATGGCGGCGTTCTTGGACAGCTTGCTGATCGGCGGGATGACGCCGAACGCATCCGCGGTCAGGAACACGACGGTCTTGGGCTGGCCGCCGACACCCGCTTCCACGCAGTTCGGGATGTAGGTGACGGGGTAGCCGACGCGGGTGTTCTCGGTCAGAGAACCGTCGTCGAAGTCGAACTCGCGGGTCTCGTCGTCCATGACGACGTTCTCGACCAGCGCGCCGAACTTGATGGCGTTCCAGATCTGCGGCTCATTCTCCTCGGACAGGTTGATGCACTTTGCATAGCAGCCGCCCTCAAAGTTGAACACGCCCTTGTCGGACCAGCCGTGCTCGTCGTCGCCGATGAGCTTGCGGTTCGGGTCTGCGGACAGCGTGGTCTTGCCCGTGCCGGACAGGCCGAAGAACAGCGCGGAATCGCCGTCGTGGCCGACGTTTGCCGAGCAGTGCATGGGCAGGACGCCGCGCTTGGGCAGCAGATAGTTCATGACGGAGAAAACGGACTTCTTGATCTCGCCTGCATAACGGCTGCCTGCGATGATGACCATCTTCTTCTCAAAGTTGATGATGATGGCGGCTTCGGAATTCACGCCGTCGATCGCAGGTACGCACTTGAAGCCGGGGGCCGCAATGACCGTAAAGCCGGGCACGAAGCTGTCAAGCTGCTCCGCGGTCGGGCGGACGAGCAGCTGATGAATGAACAGGTTCTGGCTCGCAAGCTCGTTCACAACGCGCACGGGCAGATGATAGGTTTCGTCTGCGCCGGCAAAGCCGTCAAAGACGAAGATCTCGCGATCCTGCAAATACGCGGTCATCTTGCCGAGAATGGCGTTGAACTTGTCCTCGGAGATCGGGACGTTGACCTTGCCCCAGTCGATGTCGTCATGGATGGCGGGGGTGTCGACGACAAAACGGTCGTTCGGGGAGCGTCCGGTATATTTGCCGGTTGTGACGACGAGCGCGCCCGTGCTCGAGAGCTTGCCCTCGCCGCGCTGAAGCGCCTTTTCGGTGAGCTGTGCCGGCGTCAGGTTGCGGTAGACCGCTTTCGGTGCGATGATGCCGAGAGATTCCACATACTCCTTAAGTTCGTTCATGTTGTATTTGCTCCTTTCGGTTCAATTACGTTGGCTCCGCTCGCGTGTCACTCGAAGCGAGTCTGGCATCTGCGGGCGTTCGTGCGGCAAAAGCCGGGGCGCGGCGGGCGCAAAACCCGCGGTTCCGCGGCCTGAGGCGGCACTGCGCACAAAAGAAATCTCTTCCCCCCCATTATGAAAATTATTATATCCTTGTTTTCGACAGAATTGCAAGGGATTTTTCGCTTTTCGATCAAAAACTCTGGATAAACAATTCGACACCCGAAACCGTCCGGTTTGCCGCGGCGGATTTGCGCCGTGTTTTGGATAATTTGTGAATTATCGGAAGAAATGCTGTTCGATTCGGCGGTTGTGTGGTAAACTGTACGCTGTTGTAGGATGCGCAAGCCATCCTTTTCCGTATGCCGCGCGCCAAGCACGGCCGGCCGGCGGATAGCGATGCGCATGTTCAACGGAAAGAACCAGGCAGAATTTGGAAGGAGACTCCGAACGTTGAGCAACGAAGCGCACAATCGGAGCGCGCAGGGCACGCGGATACAGCGGCCCGCAGCAAAAACGACACAGAGTACGGCGAGCGGGGGAAGGCCTTCCCC
>HF985481.1:0-837 GCA_000432015.1 Clostridium sp. CAG:1024
CGTTGCAGCGGCGGACAAGACCGTCAGCGCGCCGATGCCCGGCAATATCCTTTCGGTCAACGTGAAGTCTGGCGATGTTGTGAAGTCCGGCGACACGCTCATGATCCTCGAGGCCATGAAAATGGAGAACGAGATCCTCGCGCCCGCGGACGGCACGATCGATCAGGTATTCGTTCAGAAGGGATCCACCGTCGAGACCGGCGCCGCGCTCTGCTCTCTGAAGTAAGGGGGGCGCTCATGCTGGAGTTTTTGAAATCGACCGGGTTTTATCTGATCTCTCAGACACCCGAACAGCTCATCATGATCGCGGTCGCGTGCCTGCTGCTGTACCTCGCGATCGTGAAAAAGTTCGAGCCCCTGCTTCTTTTGCCGATCGCATTCGGCATGCTCTTGACCAATCTGCCCGGCGCGGAGATGTACCATGAACAGATCTTTGCGAACGGCCATGTCGATTGGGCGTTCCTCGGCGATCCGAAACAGTGCGGGCTGCTCGATTACCTCTACCTCGGCGTCAAGCTCGGCATCTATCCCTGCCTGATCTTCATGGGCGTGGGCGCAATGACGGACTTCGGTCCCTTGATCGCGAACCCGAAGGGCCTGATTTTCGGCGCGGCGGCGCAGCTCGGCATTTACATTGCGTTTATTCTCGCGCTTGCCATGGGCAACTCCGCGTGGTTCACCAATACGCTTGGCATCGACTTTACGGCCAATGCTGCGGCGTCCATCGGCATCATCGGCGGCGCGGACGGCCCGACGGCCATTCTCGTGACCTCCAAGCTCGCACCGGAGCTGCTCGGACCCATCGCAGTCGCGGCATACTCCTATATGGCGCTCGTG
>HF985481.1:882-6087 GCA_000432015.1 Clostridium sp. CAG:1024
GCTCACCACGAAGGAGGAGCGCATGATCGAGATGAAGCAACTGCGCGCGGTCTCCAAGACGGAGAAGATCCTTTTCCCGATCGTCGTGACCATCTTTGTCGCATTCCTTGTTCCGTCCGCAACGCCCCTTGTCGGCGCGCTGATGCTCGGCAACCTTGCGCGTGAAAGCGGCGTGGTCGACCGTATTTCTAAGACCATGCAGAACGAGCTCATCAACATTGTCACGATCTTCCTCGGCCTCTCCGTCGGCGCAACGGCGACCGCCTCGACATTCCTTACATGGAAGACCATCGCGATCATTATCCTTGGCGTCATCGCATTCGGCGGCGGCACGGCGGGCGGCGTTCTGCTCGTGAAGTTCGTGAACCTGTTCACGAAGGATAAGATTAACCCCCTGATCGGCTCCGCAGGCGTTTCGGCTGTCCCGATGGCCGCGCGCGTGTCGCAGGTCGTGGGTCAGAAGGAAAACCCGAAGAACTTCCTGCTCATGCATGCCATGGGTCCGAACGTGGCCGGCGTCATCGGCTCCGCGATCGCGGCGGGCGTGTTCCTCTCGCTGTTCTCCTAATTGCCGACGGGAAGGAGTAAGAACCAATGAGCAAACTCTATATCACCGATACGATTCTCCGCGATGCGCACCAGTCGCTTGCCGCGACCCGTATGCGCATTGAGGATATGCTGCCAGCGTGCGAGATCCTGGACTCCATTGGCTATTGGTCGCTGGAGGTCTGGGGCGGCGCGACATTCGACGCCTGCCTTCGCTTTCTGAACGAAGACCCGTGGGAGCGTCTCCGCACGCTGCGCAAAGCGCTGCCGAACACCAGACTGCAAATGCTCTTCCGCGGCCAGAACATTCTGGGCTATAAGCACTATGCAGACGACGTGGTCGAGCAGTTCTGCCGCAAAGCGATCGAAAACGGCATTGACGTTATCCGTATCTTCGACGCGCTGAACGATCCGCGGAACCTTGAGGCCGCCATCCGTTACACAAAAAAGTACGGCGGCGTTTGTGAACCGGCAATCAGCTATACGATCAGCCCGGTCCATAACGAGGACTATTTCGTGAACCTTGCCAAAGAGCTCGTGCAAATGGGCGCCGATGTGATCTGCATCAAGGACATGGCAAACCTGCTGCTGCCCGACGCCGCATATTCTCTTGTAAAGCGGCTGAAGTCTGAGCTCGACGTGCCGATCCACCTGCATACGCACAACACCACCGGCACGGGCGACATGACCTATCTGCGCGCCGCGCAGGCGGGTGTGGACATCGTGGACTGCGCGCTGTCACCCTTTGGCAACGGTACGTCGCAGCCCGCAACGGAGCCGCTCGTCGCAGCCTTGCGCGGGACGGAGCGTGACACGGGGCTTGATCTTAATAAGCTCTCCGAGGCGGCGAAGGTGTTCCGTCCGGTCGCGGAGCGCATGATCAACGACGGGACCATTTCCGTCAAGTCCCTTCGTGTGGATACGAATACGCTGCTGTATCAGGTGCCGGGCGGGATGCTCTCCAACCTGATCTCACAGCTCAAGCAGGCGAACGCCGAAGACAAGTACTACGACGTGCTCGCGGAGATCCCGCGCGTGCGTGAAGACTTTGGATATCCGCCGCTCGTGACGCCAACGAGCCAGATCGTCGGTACGCAGGCCGTGCTGAACGTGCTTTCCGGCGAGCGCTACAAGACCTTCACAAAGGAATCCAAGGGTGTGCTGCGCGGCGAATACGGCCGTCTGCCCGGGAAGGTCAACGAGGCGGTGCGCAGGAAAGCCATCGGTGACGCCGAGGTGATCACCTGCCGCCCGGCGGATCTGCTGAAGCCGGAGCTTGAGACGTATCGCGAGGAGATCAAGGATCACATCCGTCAGGAGGAGGACGTGTTGAGCTATGCACTCTTCCCGCAGGTCGCGATGAAATTCTTTGAAGCGCGGGAAGCCGCCGAAAAGAAAGCGAACGAGCCTGAGGATGCGGTCAGAACACTCTATGTGGAGGATCTGAGCATCTGATGAAACACATCCCGAACATTCTTTCCGCATTGCGGATCGTCATGGTCGGCGTCTTTGTGGGACTCTTTGTGACAGGGCAGTTTACCGCTGCCCTTTCCGTGTATGTATTGGCGTTCTTTACGGATGTGCTCGACGGACGTTTGGCGCGGCGGAACGGCTGGATCACCAATGTCGGCAAGCTCCTTGATCCGCTTGCGGATAAGCTCATGGTCGTTGCGGCGCTGTTCTGCATCGCTTACGGCAAGCAGCGCACGGTTTATTATGTCCTGTTCGGCCTTGCACTTGTTAAGGAAGCGTTGATGGTATTCGGAAGCCTTGTCCTTTTGAAGAAACGGGTCGTGGTCTATGCGGACTGGTTCGGGAAGATCGCTACGGGGCTGTTCGCAGTCGGCGTGGTGCTCTCGCTTGTCTCCTTCCTTGCTGCGGAGGCGGAACCGCTGAATCTCTATGTGCTGATGGCCGCGACCGTTCTGTCGTATGTCGCGCTCGGACATTATTCCGTCGATTATTTTATCGACCGGCGAAAACTGCGGGAAAAGCCCGCAGAAAGGGACGCTTAGGACGCAAAAAGCCCTTGCAATCGGGCAAACATTGTGCTATACTCGCTATCGTAGGAAGTGTGATGAACGAGGAGAGTGGGAAAAAATCCCACTCTTTCGTTTTCAGGATCGAATCAGAGCAATGCGCCCATTGAGAAAGTGAGGGTATGATTGAAGACGACAGAGCTTGTGGAATCGTTGCTGAAAGATACCGTTGAGACGCTTGGATTTACCCTGTGCGACGTCGAGTTTCAAAAGGAATACGGCAATTGGACGCTCACGCTGTTCATCGATCGGGACGGCGGCGTGACGATCGACGACTGCGAGCAGGTCAGCCGCGCAGTAGACCCCATTCTCGACGAAGCGGATCCCATTGCGCAGCCATACTATTTGTCCGTCTCTTCCTTGGGATTGGACAGACCGCTCAAACGCGACGCGGACTATGCGCGCAATCTCGGAAAAGAGCTTACGGTGCGCCTGTATGCGCCGCGGGACGGAAAAAAAGAGTTTCTCGGCGTTCTCGACAGCTTTGATGCCGAACGCTTCATACTAAGAACGGAAAAGGGCGAGAGCACGGAGTTTTTGCGGAAGGACGCGGCCCTTGTGAAACCGTATATCAGGTTTTAAGTATCGCATGAGATTTTGATTGAAGAAAGGAAACGGAGACAAACCATGAACGCAGCGTTTATCGAAGCATTGAACGCATTGGAAAAAGATCGCGGCATCAGCAAAGAGGTGCTGGTCGGAGCGATCGAGGCGGCGCTGATCTCCGCCTATAAGAGAAATTACGGCACCTCCGCCAATGTTCGGGCAGAGGTAGATGCGGAGACAGGAGATATTCAGATCTTTGCCTCCAAGACGGTCGTTGAAACCATCGAGAATCCGCACAACGAGATCTTGCTCAAGGATGCAAAGAAAGTGAACGGCTTGTACGAAGTCGGCGATGTGCTGGAAGAAGAGGTCAAGACGAAGGATTTCGGACGCATTGCGGCGCAGACGGCAAAGCAGGTCGTCGTGCAGCGGATCCGCGAAGCTGAGCGCGGCAACATTTATGAAGAATACGTCGAAAAAGAAAACGAGGTTTTGACCGCGATCGTACAGCGCGTGGAAAAGAGCGGCGCATATGTCGAGCTGGGAAAAACGGACGGCTTCCTTGCGGCGAGCGAAATGATCCCCGGCGAGACCTATGAGAACAACCAGCGTCTGAAGGTCTATGTGCTCGAGGTGCGGCGCGACAACAAGGGGCCGCAGGTGCTCGTTTCCCGTACGCACCCGGGACTTGTGAAACGTCTGTTTGAGCTGGAGGTCCCGGAGATCCAGAGCGGTGTTGTGCAGATCAAGTCGATCGCACGCGAGGCCGGGTTCCGGACAAAGGTCGCCGTGCATTCCAACGATCTTCAGGTGGACGCGGTCGGCGCCTGCGTGGGTCAGCGCGGCGCGCGCGTGGAGCGGATCGTGAATGAGCTCCATAACGAAAAGATCGATATTATCGAGTGGGATTCCGATTCCGCCGTCTATATCGCAAAAGCGCTGAGCCCTGCAAAGGTGCTCATGGTGTATATCAACGAAGAAGAAAAAGCGGCCAAGGTCATCGTTCCGGACGCACAGCTTTCGCTTGCCATCGGAAAAGAAGGGCAGAACGCACGCCTTGCCGCAAAGCTGACCGGCTGGAAGATCGATATCAAGAGCCAGTCGCAGGCAGAGCAGGCCATGGATTCCGTGTTCGCAGACGATACGGAAGCGCTTGACATGCCGATGATGGAGGAATAAGCTTGCAGAAGAAAGTTCCGATGCGCATGTGCGTTGCGTGCCGGCAGATGCAGCCGAAAAAGGAACTGCTCCGCGTTGTACGTACGCCGGAGGGCGAGGTCCTGATCGATCGCACCGGCAGAAAGAACGGCCGCGGCGCATATCTTTGCAACCGGCGCGA
Organism: Clostridium sp. CAG:1024; assembly: GCA_000432015.1. Taxonomy (GTDB): domain Bacteria; phylum Bacillota; class Clostridia; order Christensenellales; family CAG-138; genus CAG-1024. Next base: position 5,353 of record HF985481.1, read on the forward strand.
GTGTTTCGAGAAGGCTGTCAAAACGCGGGCGCTCGAACGGGCGCTCGAACAAAAGCTCGACGAAGAGCTGATTGCCTCGCTGGAGCGGGAGTTCCCGACATGACGCCGGAGGAGAAACTCCGCGGTGCGATCGGCCTGTCCATGAAGGCGGGCAAGTGCCAGTCCGGGGATTTTCAGGTGGAACGCACGCTGAAACGCGGCGGAATCGTGCTCGTCCTGCTGGATGCGGCGTGCTCGGAGGCCACGCGCGAGCGCTATACGGCGCTGTGCGGGAAACGCGGCATACCGCTGCTCACCGTCAGAGAGGCCGGGGACTGGATCGGGAAGCCGTCGCGCAAAATTCTCGGCGTAACGGATGATAATTTTAAGAGGATGATCATGGACGCGTATGACCGCGTCGAACGGAATAAAACCGGGGGTATGAGCTGAGTATGGCAAAAACGAATTTTCTTGAAACGTCAAAGAATCTGCAATCCGGCATCTCGGCGCTGATCGAGCGGATGACCTCGTCGCAGAATACCATCGGCGAGCTGCTTACGAGCGCCAAGACCGCGGAGCAGGCTTTGCTGGAAAAGGAGGCGCAGGAACGGAAGGAGCGCGAGGAGATCGAGCGCAAGAAACGCCTGGAGGCCGTACTTGCATCGACCGAGGATCTTGCGTTCCACGTCGGCGGCACGGACGATGAAGCGGAATTCGTTGAAACGCCGCCCGCGCCGGAGGCAAAGCCGGAACCGG
>HF985482.1:0-9339 GCA_000432015.1 Clostridium sp. CAG:1024
GTCTCGTTCGGCGCGGGCCGAGCGGATGTGACCGTCACATTGCAGACCGCCGTTTCTCCGCTTCCGTTGTTCGCCTCGGCAATGATGCGCGCAGTTCCCGGCGCAAGCCCAATCACAACGCCGTATGCCTCCACGATCGCGACGTCCTCGTTTTCGCTCCGCCACCGCACGGTACGGCATTCCATCGCGCCGGGGTTTTCATAAGCGACAAGCTGGCAGACGCCGCCGCCGTAGATCGTACTCTCCGTCACGTTGAGATAAAACGGCGGGTCCGGCGTAGGCGTGGGCTGCCGCACAGTCGGTTCCGCCGTCTCCGGCAACAGATCGAGAACAATGTGCTGCGGCGTTTCCCTTCTGCATCCGAACGCCGGCAGGCACGCGAGCATCAAAACAAAAAGCGCCGCAGCCCGCAGGATGCTTGTCCCCCGCGGAACGCGGCGTGTCCTTCGTCTGTCCTCCAGATATCTTTCGGTTTTCGGAAGCGTCTTCCGCATACAGCGCATCTTCCCTTTCTCTTCGGCGCTCACGCGGAGCGTCCGTCCGCAAGACAGCCGAGCGCATGGCGCAGCTCCAGCGCCGAGGTATACCGTCCGGCTGCAAGTCCCTCCAGCACGGTGTCGAACCGTTTATGGATCGTACCGTGTACCGGCAGAAACAGCAGCCCCAGCATTCTGAGGTCATCCGCGATTCCGCCGCCGGGCGCCGCCGCCGTCAGCAGGCGCGCCCTGCCGTCGCTCGACACATAGACCCGGTCTGCCGTCAGGCTGCCGTGCGGAATGGGGATCGAGTGCAGCACGAGCAGTGCGTCCGCCGCGTCGTTCAGCGCAGTCAGCAGCTCTTTCTCCGTCAGCGGAAACGGGCGGAGCGGCAGCGGAACGCCCTCCGGCATCGCATGAACACAAAACGCCGCGCCCGCGTCCTCAAATGCGTCCGTAACGGCGATCAGCCCCACGCAGTCTGAAACGCGCAGCAGCGCATCCGCACGGCGGAAGAACGCGGTGCGATCGTTTCCGTAATACGGCTCCAGGCGCACCCGCTCCCCCGTTTCCGAATCGAATCCCAGATATGCGCCGTTCAACGCCCTGCCCACACGGTAGCGCCCCTGCAGCCGCGTTCCGAGCGGAATGCGCTGCACGGCGTCCGGTTTCCCGTCGTAGCCGCAGTCCGGGCAGCGTCTCTCAAACAGGCCGAGCGGCGCAAAGCAGGCGGGACAATGCCGCCGATGCGTTTCCATATTATTTTCGGAGGATGCGCTTCAATTCCTCGGAGAGCCGCTCGATCGAGCCCGGTTCGATCGGGTCGCGCAGGCCGTTCTCCTCCGTGATCGTGCGAAGCGCGGAGTATTCCGGCCGCATCAGGATCGCGTGATAGGCCGCCGATGCGGCTTCAAAGTCCTCATCCGCGAGAACGAACAGCTCAAGCGCGGGCAGCATGCTCACCGCATAGCTGATGTAATACAGGGGCGACTGGAACGTGTGCGGGATCGCAACCCATTCCCTTCCGGTATAGCCGTACAGATCGCCGATCTTATACTCGGAGCCGAGCCTTGCATACAACGCGTTCATTTCCTCGAGCGACATGTCGGGGTTGGCGTACACCTCCTGCTGGAACTCATCCTCCATGCAGCCGGTGATGACCGAATACAGACCGTCGGCCAAGCGGGAAGAGCGCACCGCCGTTGCCGCGTCGCCGAAAAGCTCCTCGTAGTACGCGGTCATCAGCATCTCGAGCCCTTGCGAGTCGATCTCCGCGATGTCGAGCGAATCGGATGCGTTCCATCCCGCGGACGGGTTCTGGAAATAATTTGCAAAGTGGCCGAGCTCATGGATCAGGGTCGAAGCGCTGCTCTCGTCGTCCGTCCACTGCATGAAGATGAACGGCGATTGGTAGCTTTCAAAATAGGTCGTAAAGCTCGTCTCCATCTTTTTGTCGCTCACGGTCGCGGTGTACAGTTCGTTGCGCAGCAGATAGTCAAGCGCCTCAAGCACCTTGGGTGAGAACTCCGCCAGCACGTTCCGCATTCTGCTCACGAAGCTGTCCATCGGCGCCCGGATCGCGCCGACCTGCTCGTAGTAGTTATTGCCATAGCTTCCGTAGTAATCGAGCGTTGTACGCTCAAACAGCGGCGCCAGATATTCCTTGACCGCCGCATGGAGCGCACGGGCATCCTCCGTAGTAAAATCTCTGCCGTAGCAGTCGTACATATAATCCGCATAGCTTTCATATCCGAGCGTCTTTGCGATGCGCGTCCGGATCTTCACAAGCTTCAGGAAAATATCCCCGGCCTGCGCGTTCAAAGAAGCGTAGTATGCGTCAAACAGCCGGACGTACTCGCTGTAATCCTGTTCCGAGATTGCCGCGATGTCCTCCATCGTGTACTCCCGGCCGCCTTCCTTGAGCGTAAAGGTGGTCAGCAGGGTGTCGTACTGTGTGGACAGCCGGTTCTCCTCCTCCATGTCCGTCTGGATCTCCGGGCTGTTCAGGCTTTCTCCCGCGTAGACCGCGTCCTCAAAGCTCTTTCCGAAGCGATCCGTCATGTCTGCGCCGCTTTCCTGATCTTCAAACAACGCGATGGAAACGTCCGTGAGTGAAAGGTCAATGTCGTTCAGCGCGGCGGTCAGCGCATTGTACTCGTCCTGATAATACGGCTCCGTCACGTCCATGGCGTAGAGCACATAGGCGAGCGAGCACTGCGAGTCCGCCGCATCGTACAGGTCGAGGACCTCCTGATAGCGGGCGATGAGTGTGTCTGCATCGAACTTTCCGCTTTCAAGGTCGCTTTGCAGCTGCTCGATCGCGTCATAGATCGCATCCGTATCGGGACGCCGGTACTCCATGTCGGAGAATCTGACCTCCGGGCGATCGGATTCGCCGTTCATCCAGTCCGTACTGCCGGGGACGGTCTGGACGGGCGCTTCGATCAGGTACGGCGTGACCGCCGCCGAAGGGGACTCCTGCCGTGAGATGAGTTCCGCTGCGATATACATCGCAACGCACCCCGTGCTCGACAGCGCGATGGCGAGCACCAACAAAACCGCAATACACTTTTTCATCATATTTTTCATGCTATCAGTATACGATACTTTGCCGAAGTTTTGCACCCCTTTTCGCAAAAAACTATTTGTCAAGGCGGGTGATTCGTGGTATAAATCTTAGGATAGTATGCGTATCGAAACGTTTGAATGGGAAGCGAGGTAATCCTTTATGAATATCGTAGTGCTTGCGGGCGGTCTGTCGCCCGAGCGGGACGTTTCTCTTTCCTCCGGCGTCATGGCCGCCAACGCGCTCATGGAGTGCGGCCATAAAGTCGTTCTCGTCGATCTGTTTTTCGGCGCGGAGGAACTTGCAAAGGATCCCGCCGCAGCGTTCGCCGCTGCAAAACCGCTTGCACGGCGCACGATCAGCACCGTTGCGCCCGATCTTGACGCGATCCGCAAAGAGCGCAGGACCGGTCTTTCGCCCGACATTGGCTGCGGCGTTGTGGAGCTGTGCAAGGCGGCGGACATCACATATCTTGCCCTGCACGGCGCGGACGGCGAAAACGGCCGTCTGCAAGCCTTCCTTGATCTGCACGGCATCCGCTACACGGGCAGTCCCTCCTTCGGCTGCGCGCTCGCCATGCACAAATGGGTGACAAAGCAGCTCTTTTTCGGCGCGGATATTCCGACGCCCCGCGGGCTTCTGCTGAAAAAAGGCGCGCCCGTTTCCGAATTCCCGCTTCCCTGCGTCGTCAAGCCCTGCTGCGGCGGCTCCTCCATCGGCGTGGCCATCGCACGTACAGCGGCGGAATACAAGGCCTCCGTGGAAGAGGCGTTCCGCTATGAGGACGAAATCCTTGTCGAAGAATACATCGAGGGCCGTGAATTGACCTGCGGCATGGTCGGCGGGCAGGCGCTGCCCTGCACGGAGATCATCCCCCGCGAGGGCTTCTATGATTATGCGCACAAATACCAGCCCGGCTGGACGGAAGAGATCACGCCCGCACGCGTTTCCGATGCAGATATGCGCAGAATGCAGGAGTTGACGCTGCGCGCCTGCGATACGCTCCACCTGGCGGTCTATGCACGGGCGGACTTTCTGCTTGCCGCGGACGGCAGGCTCTATTGTCTTGAAGTGAACACGCTGCCCGGCATGACGCCGACAAGCCTTCTGCCGCAGGGCGCCGCGGCCGCGGGCATCGATTACCCGACGCTCTGCGACAGGCTCGTTTCGCTTTCCATGAGGAAATACCAATGATCCCGTTTTTGCTTTCCGAGGCCGTTTCCGCAGTATCCGGCGAATACTTCGGCGATCCCGCGCTGCTGTCCGAGCAGGTCTGTTCCGTCGTGATCGACAGCCGCAAGGCCGCGCCGCACGCGCTCTATGTACCGATCATCGGACAGATCCACGATGGGCATCGCTTCATTCCGGCGGCCATGGAGCAGGGCGCGCTGGCAGTGCTGTCCGACCGTCCGCTCACGGACGGCACGCCCCACATCCTCGTTTCCGATACGACGGAGGCCTTGCAGCGTCTGGCCGAGGCCTATCTTCTGGCGCACCGCATCCCCATTATCGGCATCACAGGGAGCGTCGGAAAGACCACGACAAAGGAGATGCTCTACACGGTGCTGTCGCGCCGTTTTTCCGCATTCAAAACGCCCGGCAACCTCAACAATCAAACCGGCGTGCCGCAGGCGGTGTTCCAGCTGGAGAAGGCGCATGACCTCGCCATTCTCGAGCTTGGAACGAACCACCCCGGCGAGATCCGCGCCCTTGCCCGCATCGTGCGCCCCGATATCTGCCTCATCACAAACATCGGCGTTGCGCACATCGAATTCTTCGGTTCGCGCGAGGGCATTTTCCGCGGCAAGACCGAAATGCTCGAATACATGCAGCCCAGCGGTTCCATCATCGTCAACGGCGACGACGATCTTCTCTCGGCCATCCCCGGCGCAATCTGCTTCGGTCTTGGCGAAAAAAATGCGGTTCGTGCGGTAAACCTAAAGGAAAACGGCCTGTCCGGCACAGAGTTTACGCTCGTCTGCCGTGGGGGCGAAATGCCCATGCGCGTTCCCGCGCCGGGACGCCACATGGTATACAACGCGCTCGCTGCGGTCGCCGTCGGGCTGACGCTCGGCATGACGCTCGAGGAGCTGCGCGAGGGTCTCCTGGACTATGCGCCCTCCGCAGGCCGCATGGAGATCAAGCGGACAAAGCGCTTCACCGTTCTCGACGACAGCTACAACGCGAATCCAACCTCCGTCATGGCAGCGCTCGACGTATTGCAGCGCGCGGAATGTCAACGCCGCGTCTGCATTCTGGGCGACATGCTGGAGCTTGGGCCGGACTCCGACGCGTTTCATGAGGTCGTCGGACTGTATGCGGCAAGGCATGATGCGGATCTCATTCTGGCGGTCGGCCCGAACGCGGAGGGCATTTTCCGCGGCGCCGACGCGCTGCGCCCGGGTCGCTGCTTCTACTTTGAAACGCCGGAAGCCCTGCACGCAGCCCTTCCCTCGCTTTTGCGCGACGACGATACCATCCTCGTCAAAGCCTCGCGCGGCATGCACCTTGAGCACACGGTTGCGCTGCTCGAAACGCTCTGACATCGAACGCACATCTGCGGCGGGCCCCCCCCCGGGACGTTCCGCCGCTCTGTTTTCAAAAGCCCCCTCGCCGGGAGCCTTGCTCCGCGTTTTTCACTGTGGTATAGTAGGTCTCATGGAACGGCCGATGAAATCCGACACAAAGCATATCCCGGCTCTGGACGGTCTGCGCGCCATTGCGATCCTGATGATCGTATGGTATCACTTCTGGCAGCAGAGCTGGCTGTCTCCGAGCCTTTCGGTGCGCCTGCCCTTTGGGTCGCGCGCTGTTTTTGTGTCGCTCGACATCCTTCCGCGCACAGGCTATCTGTTCGTCGATCTGCTTTTGCTGCTGTCAGCCTTCTGCCTGTACCTGCCCCACGCACGCTCCATGGTATACGGCGATCCCGTGCCGTCCGTGCGGGGGTTTTATAAGAAACGTCTTGTCCGCATCGTTCCTCCCTACTATCTCTCGGCGCTTCTGCTGTTTTGCTATGCGCTCCTGACCCGTGCCTACGGCACGGCCGGCGAAGCGATCCGCGATCTGCTTGCTACGCTCTCGTTTACACAGGTCTTTTCGCCCCGGACCTATCTCGGTACAAAGATCAACGGCGTGCTCTGGACGGCGGCGGTCGAAATGCAGTTCTATCTGCTGTTTCCGCTGCTTGCGCGCTGCTTCCGCAAAAAGCCGCTGCTCACCTATCTTTCCATGCTCGGCGCTTCGCTGCTCTTTGTTTACGGCGTTTCGCTGCCGCGTCCGGAACAGCTGCGCATGCTGCAAAACCAGCTCCCGGCCTTTCTCTCCGTGTTTGCAAACGGTATGGCCGCCGCCTATGTCTACACGCTGTCGGAAAAGCGGCTCGCAGCGCGCCCGATACGGCTTCTCCCGCTGTTCCTGCTTCCGGTGATCGCGTTTTCACTCGTGCTTTTGAACCGCATCCGGCACGGCGCTGCTGGCGCGGAATTGCTCCCCGCCTACCAGATGGCGATGCGATACCCGCTCTCGCTCGTGTTCACGCTGCTGCTGCTCGCGCTCTCGTTTTCCGGCCGCGTGGGGCGGGCGCTTCTCGGCAACCGGATCCTGCGCTTTTTCGCCGCGATCTCCTATGAGCTGTACATCTGGCATCAGTGGATTGCCGTGCGGCTCAAGGAATGGCGCATCCCCTACTGGGCGGGCGATGCGCTTCCCAACATGACCGGCGACCGTCCCTGGCAGATCCGATACACGGTCATGGTCTTTTTCGTGGCGATCGCCGCCGCCGCGCTCCTGACCTACTGCTATGAACGCCCCGTCAGCCGCTTGCTTTTACGGGGATCAAAGAATACAACCAAGGAGGTTTGATCATGCACTATCAGTACAAAACGCAGGGCGTCTGCGCCTCGCAGCTCCAGTTCGACCTTGAGGGCGGACGCATTCACAATGTTTCGTTCACCGGCGGCTGCAACGGCAATCTCAAGGCCATCGGAAAGCTCACCGAGGGCATGGACGCGGAACGGCTCGTTTCCCTTCTCTCCGGCAACACCTGCGGCGGCAAGGGGACGTCCTGTGCGGATCAGCTCTCGCGCGCCGTGCGTCTCGCGCTCAAGCAGGCAGAGGGTTGAGACGCTCCGGCGGCATCTCGTTTCCGCCCGCGGCGCTGATGCAGTCCGCCTGCCGCGGAAAAAGCGTTCCACGGATCTTGTCGATTCGGGGCGCCCGCGGCGCCGTGCACAGCCGTTATCCGGCGGTCGGACGAACAAAGCCGTGCGGCAAGCTTTTCCAAAGCTTCCAGGATCTCGGGGAAAACCATCGCTCTTTTCTACAGAAAATTCCAATATTGTTTCGAGTTTTGAAACAACGGCGAGAGTTCACGCTCTCGCCTTATTCTTTTGTTACCCTCGGTCACGAGGTGATACCAATGAAACGAACAACGAAACGCATCCTGACCTGCTGCGCCATGCTGCTGCTCGCCTTCGTTCCGCTGCTTTCGGCGCGGGCCGACAGCGAGGGCTTGATCACCGGCAACATGGTCAATCTGCGCAGCGAACCGTCCACGTCGGGCGCACGGCTTGCCTATCTCTACCGCGGCGATACCGTCGCCGTGACCGGCGAAACGAACGGCTGGTACGCCGTCACCCATGCGGGACAGCGCGGCTATGTCTACGGCGCGTATGTCTCCCTTTCCGGCGAAACGAACGGCTGGTATGCCGTCACCCACGAGGACCAGCGCGGCTATGTCTACGGCGCGTATGTCTCCCTTTCGTCCGCCGCAGAGAATCGGAGCGGCTCGATCACGGGCGACAAGGTCAACCTGCGCAGCAAGCCGTCCACGTCGGGCGCGCGGCTTGCCAGCGCATATGTCTCCCTTTCGTCCGCGGGCGCGTCCGGCTCCGGCAGCAGCGCATCGTCCGATACGGTGCTCCGCTACGGCAGCCGCGGCGAGGACGTCCGGGAACTGCAAAACGATCTCATCCTGCTCGGCTATCTGTCGGGCAGCGCGGACGGCGTCTACGGCGCAAAGACAAGAAGCGCCGTTACCGCATATCAATCGCGCAACGGCCTTGCCGCAGACGGCGCGGCGGGCAATGCGACGCGCTCCGCAGCGACCGCGGAAGCCTTTCGCATCCGCACCGTCGTTGACACTGCAAAATCATTTCTCGGCACGCCCTATGTCTACGGCGGTAGCAGCCCGGCGACAGGGTTCGACTGCTCGGGACTGACGCAATATGCCTTCCGGCAGGCCGGGCTCTCCATCCCGCGCGTCAGCTATGAGCAGGCGGCCGCAGGCATTGCCGTTCCGAAGCGTCAAATCCGCGTGGGCGATCTTGTCGCCTTTAACGACCCTGTCTCCCACGTCGGCATCTATATCGGCAACGGAAAATTCATCCACGCCCCGCACACAGGCGATGTCGTCAAGATCTCGTCCCTGTCGGCTATGAAGCTTACCGCCATCCGGCGATTTACGGGCGTGCTGGCAAAATAGCGGCCGTATCCCTCTCTCCGAAACGCCCCGGTACGGCTTTTCCCCTCGTACCGGGGTTTCTTCTGCAATTTCAACAATGTCCTCAACCGACGGTTGATTTTCTCACTTCCCATTCCTACCGTTGCGCGCTTCTTTTCAACCGGTTGATCCGATATGCTATCCGCAGCGATCGGAACTGCGGACTGCCTCTTTCGTGAAAGAACGGCTTTCCCGCATTGCCCGACGGAAATCAGGAGGTTCAAAATGAAAACCGACCCATCCGACCGCGCTCTGCGCAGGCCCTTTCTCCGAGAACTGTTTCGGCACAACGGCTGGAATTTTCTTCTTGCCGCGCTTTCGACCGTCCTTCTTGCGGGCGTAAATCTGGTCTTGTCGCACTTCCTTGCGATGTTTGTAGACCTTCTTTCCGGCAAAGAAGACGCCCTTCCGCTTTCGACGCTCGTTCTGCTTTCGGCCGCGCTCATTGCAGCGACCGTTCTCATCGCGCTGCTCAGCTATGTTTCCGCGCCGCGCTTCTATGCCCGCGCCATGCGGCAGTACAAGGACTATGCCTTCCGCCGTCTCACGGAAAAGAGCATTGCCGCTTTTCAGCGTGAAGGCACCGCCGCTTATCTTTCCGCGCTCACAAACGATGCGGCCGCGATCGAAACCGGCTATCTCGAGCAGCTCTTCCAGTTCGTGATGGATCTCGCGCTATTTGCGGGCTCTTTAACGATGATGCTCCTTTACAGCCCGCTGCTCACGCTCGCGGCGGCCGGTTTTGCGATTTTGCCCCTGCTTGCATCGCTGCTTGCGGGCGACCGGCTTGCCGT
>HF985482.1:9345-12422 GCA_000432015.1 Clostridium sp. CAG:1024
CCGGCTTGCCGTCGCGGAAAAACACGTCCCCAACAAAAACGACAGCTTTGTCTCCGCGCTGCGCGACAGCCTCACGGGGTTCTCCGTGGTAAAGACCTTTCGTGCGGAGCGGGAGATCTTCCGGCTGTTTTCCGAAAGCAACGCGGCGGCCGAGGACGCAAAGCAGCACAAGCGAAAAATCGCAAAGTGCATTGGTACGGCCGGCTCCGTCGCAGCGATCACAGCGCAGATCGGCGTATTCATCGCAGCCGGCTATCTTTCCCTGCGCGACGGCAGCATTACCCCCGGTGTTGCGGTCGCGTTCATCAATCTCATGAATTTTATCGTTCAGCCGATCGCAGAGCTTCCTTCCATTCTCGCAGGGCGCAAGGCCGCTTTTGCGCTCATGGACAAGCTTGCAAAGGCCGTCTCGGACAATGTGCGCGAGACGGGCGCGCCGATCCCGGCAGAACTGCATGACGGTATTGCGCTTCATGATGTCTCTTTCGCCTATCCCGGCGGTCCCGAGGTCCTGCATGATGTCTCCGTCCGCTTTGACGCCGGAAAATGCTATGCCGTGGTCGGCGGCTCCGGCAGCGGAAAGTCTACGCTTCTGCAGCTCCTGCTCGGCGCGTACAGCGGGTATACGGGACAGATCTGCTTTGACGGTCGCGAGCTGTCCTCCGTCGACAGCGCCTCGCTTTATGCGCTTGTGTCCGTTGTGCAGCAGAATGTCTTCGTATTCAACGCCTCTCTGCGCGACAACATCACCATGTTCCGTGATTTTCCGGAGGAAGCCTTGCACGAGGCGGTCGCGCTGTCCGGTCTGTCTGCGCTCATCGAGACGCGCGGCGCGGACTACCCCGCGGGCGAAAACGGCGCGAACCTCTCCGGCGGCGAACGGCAGCGCATTTCTATCGCACGAAGCCTTCTCCAGCGCGCGCCCGTTCTGCTCGTTGACGAAGCGACCGCAGCGCTTGATCGGGAAACCGCATCCCGTGTCATGGATTCCATCCTGCGGCTCAACGGTCTTACGCGCGTCGTTGTGACGCACGCGCTCGATGCCGCGCTCCTGCGCCGCTGCGACGGGATCTTGGCGATGCGCTCCGGCAGGATCGTCGAACGCGGCAGCTTTGACGAGCTCATGGCCGCCAAGGGCTACTTCTATTCGCTCTATACGGTTTCGCAGGAATGACCGTCGAAACGCCCGAAAGCAAAACGGGAGCGCACCCGGCATGGGTATGCTCCCGTTATTGTTCTGGAATATGTCTGTTTTCTTGGCGAGCTTTGCCCGCCGCGCTTATTTCAGCGCGATCCAGGCGTCCAGGCCCTCCGGATTGTCCGGGTCCAGTCCGCGTGCGCGGGCTTTCTCATAGCTGAGAAGCTGAGCCGCCGGAAGCACGAGCATTGCGCTTACGGAATCATGCAGCCGCGCACCGAACGAGAACTGGGCGGCGACCCCCTCGATCGCGGGCAATTCTTCATCGGAAAGCACAAGGACGGTCGCTTTCTTCGCCAGCAGATCGTCAATCAGCGACTTTTCATAAGAAAAGCCCTCCCGCGTCAGTTTGGCGATCGCCACCGTCTTTTCATCGATCAATACGACCGGTCCGTGACGAACGTCCAGAACATGCTTGCAGTTGGACGGCGCGTAAGCGATCTCGTTGAAGGCCAGCGCCGCTTCTTCCGCAACGCCGAAGCTCTCGCCGTCGCAGAGCACCATGGCGTTCGCCCAATCTATTTCTGCAAGCGTGCGAAGCGTTTCCTTCATGCCGTCCTGATAGTCCGTGCCGCGTTCCGCAAGCAGGCGCAGGCTCTCCATTGCGTCCGTTCTCCCCGCCAGCGCCGCAAATACATAGAGCGATGCGCCAAACAGATTCGTGACCGAACGGGTTTGACAAACGCTCTCATCGAAAGCCCAGGGGAACTCCAGCGCGGCATCGGACGCTGCGGCGACGTTTGACCCTTCCGTGCAGACGAACGACAGGATGCGCACCGCGGGAAACGCCGCGCGGATCTCCCGTGCAGCATAGAGGATCTCATGCGTCGAACCGCTGCGCGAAAGCGTTACGAGCAGCGTTCTTTTTGCAAATACATCGCTGTAATTCTCCATATGGATCATCAGGTCGCCGCCCGCGATGGCCATGGAAGGGATCCCGAGCATTTGCCGCGCATTGTTTGCCAGCGCACAGCTCAGGCTGTAGCTCGATCCGCAGCCGATCACAACGATACGCTCCGCCTCCGCAGACGCATAGAATGCGCGCATACGTTCCATTGCCCCATCGCAGCAGTCCAATGTCCTTTTCAGCGCATGGTACTGGTCAGAAATCTCCAGATAGGTCTTGCTCTCCATGGGATCCTCCTTGCAATTAACAGAATTGTACATAAAATGTACGTACATTTACGTGTCTATTGTACCCGGGATCCCCGTTCCCGTCAAATCTTTTTTCTTTCGTTCTGTCTCAGATACACATGATATTGATACCGGTCACCTCGAACGATCGAATTGCAATACTCTACCGGAACGCCGTTTGCCGTCGTGATGCGTTCGAGATGCAGTGCGGCGGAGGGCAGCGGGCAGCGCAGCAGCGCAGCATCCTCCCGCGTCATCAATACGGCCTCAAACGATTCCTGCGCCTCGTCCGGATGCAGCTCCGCGCTCTTTTCCATGGCCTCATAGAGTCCATATCGTTCCACGAGTTCCTGCGTCAGATGCGGACACAGCGTCTGCGGCACGCAGGAGGTCTCAAGTGCAAACGGGATCCCGTCCGCAAGCCGCAGTCTGCGGATCCGATAGATCAGCGATTCCCCGCTCAGCCGCAGCTTTGCCTGAAGCATCGGCTCTGCATACAGCAAGGCGAACTCCAGCACTTCGGTCGCCGCCGCCATTCCGAGCGCCCGCACCTCTGTTGAAAAGCTGTAAAACGCGCCCAGCCGCTGGTCGATCTTCGGCACACAGATATAGGTGCCGTCGCCCGCCCGCCGTGTGACGAGGCCGTCCCGCTCCAAGTCGTCGAGCGCCTTTCGCAGCGTCGCGCGGCTCACGCCGAACATGGCGGCAAGTTCATGTTCCCCCGGGATCTTGGTGCCGCTCTTCC
>HF985482.1:12463-17735 GCA_000432015.1 Clostridium sp. CAG:1024
GGATCTTCTGTTTGATCTGAATATACAGGGACACCTTGCCGTTGCTTTGGATCATCTCTTCTCACGCTCCGTGTTCATTGTTTTCATCTTATCTTTCCGCCGAGGGTTTGTCAAACGGCGCGCCTCGCATTGACAATTGCAAATTCGACTGGTATCCTTGACTTAAATGTATGTACATTTAAGTGGAGGTATGCTATGTTTTCAACAGTCGATTTCTTCTCCGATCTCATCCGGCAAAACAAATCGGGCAGCGGGGCTTCCGTTTGCTCCGTGTGCAGCGCCAATGCACTGGTCATTGCTGCGGCCATGCAGCATTGCAGGCGCACGGGCAAGCCGCTGCTTCTTGAGGCCACCGCGAACCAGGTCAACCAGTTCGGCGGCTACACGGGCATGACGCCCGCGGATTTTGTTTCCTATGTACATGGCATAGCGGCGCGGCAGGACTTTGACCCCGAGCGGATCCTCTTCGGCGGAGACCACCTTGGCCCGCTCGTCTGGTCGGACGAGCCGGAAGCCGAAGCCATGCAAAAAGCGGAGGCGCTTGTTGCCGCCTTTGCCGCAGCCGGGTTTCAGAAGATCCATCTCGATTGCAGCATGCGCCTTGCCAGCGACGACCCCGCAGCGCCCCTCAGCCCCGCAGCAGTCGCCGCGCGCGCCGCGCGTCTTGCAGCCGTCGCGGAAGCAAGCCACCCCGCAGGCCGGCTCCCGGTCTATGTCGTCGGAAGTGAAGTCCCCATTCCCGGCGGCGCGACCACGCATGAAGATGCTCTCGCGGTCACGCGCCCCGAAGCGATGCAGGAGGAGCTGACGCTCTTTCGCGCCGCCTTTTCCGCACGGCAGCTCGACGCAGCCTGGCAGCGCGTCATCGCGATCGTCGTGCAGCCCGGTGTCGAGTTCGGAGACGACCAGGTGTTTCTTTATCAGCACGAACAGGCCAAAGCGCTCTCTGCCTGTGCAGCTGCCTATCCTTCCATCGCCATGGAGGGGCATTCCACCGACTATCAGCCCGAAGCCTGTCTCTCGGCTATGAAGCGCGACGGACTTGCGATCCTGAAGGTCGGGCCCGCTCTGACCTTTGCCATGCGCAGCGCTCTGTTTGCGCTCGAGGCCATCGAACGTGCGGTTTATCCGGAAACTCCCGCAGGCGGATATTCCGATTTTCAGGCTGTGCTCGAAGCCGCCATGCTTGCGGAGCCCAAAAACTGGATCCGGCACTACCACGGCGACGAGGCGTCGCTCATGCTTCAGCGGAAATACAGCCTTTCCGACCGCTGCCGTTACTACATGGATACGCCTTCCGTGCAGACGGCGCAGGCGCGGCTTTTCCGCAACTTTGACGCGGCCCCCGTTCCGTCCGGTCTGCTTGCGCAGTTCTTCCCGCGGCAATTCGACGAAGTCATCGCCAAGCGGCTGACGCCCGATGCCGAGCGCCTCGTTTTCCGGCAGATCCAATATGTGCTGGAGACCTATGACGCCTGAGCGCCCGCCCGTATCCCGTCCGAATGCAATGTCTCGGTTCGCCGTCGTTCGGAAAACCGGTCGATTTTCCTGACGAATACTGAAATTACACTCGTTTCGGAAGCCTTTCCGCACCGTTTTTGAGGATACATCGCGGGAATTGAAGATTGCCTTTCCGGATATGGTTTACCTATAATGAGGCAACAGAAAGAAACCCGTCGCCGATTTTCAGGATCAAAAGAACCGCACAGCTTCTAAACGAACCGTCAAAAGAACAATCGCCGCAAAACAAAACTTTCCGGGGCCGTCTCCCGAAAAAAAACAAAAAACGGAGGACTCTATGAAAAAACGTACTTTGTGTCTCATTCTGTCCGCTCTGATGCTGCTTGCATCCCTCGCTGCCGCAGGCTGCACGCAGACGGACGCTCCCGCGACCGCAGGCACGGACAATCCGGCGGCCGAAGTCCCCAAGACCGGTGAAAAGATCACGGTCATTCTCCCGCGGCACGAGATGGACGCCATCGGCTTCCACGAGGAAAAGACCCGTCAGTTTGAAGCGGAGACCGGCATCGAGGTCGAGCTCATCAACATGGGCTGGGATCAGGTCGCCGACCGTCTGACCGCAGATCTGACTGCGGGCGGCGGTTCCTACGACGTCATCGAGTTCGATAACGCCTGGGTCGAAAAGTTCGTTCACAACGATTGGCTCGAGCCCCTCGACAGCTATGCTTCCGACGAGATCATGAGCGGCATGGTGCCGGGTCTGCTCGAGAAATTCTCCTCCGGCGGCCACCTCTACGGCATCACCTGGAACAACGACACCCGCTTCTATATGTACAACGCGGCCAAGCTCAAAGAGGCCGGCATCGATAAGGCGCCCGAGACCTGGGATGAGGTCATTGCAGACGCTCAGATCCTGAAGGAAAAAGGACTCGCCAACTATGCTTACGTTGACTGCTATGCGCAGGAATGGGCGGGCGCGAACGAGCTGCTCGTTGCCGTACAGTCCTTCGGCGGAAAGCTCATCGATGAAAACGGCAAGCCCGTCATGGCAAACGACCCGAAGACGAAGGCGGCCTACCAGTTCCTCGTGGACGGCATCAACAACGGTCTCATCGATCCCGCTTCGCTGACCTCGAACCAGGAAGCCATCTGCAACGTGTTCTGCATGGGCGACACCTTCCTATTCATCCAGGCCTGGCCGAGCGTCTACGCGACCGCCAACAATCCCGAAACCTCCAACATCGTCGACCAGATCGCAGTCGCGGACTATGCGCTCCATGCGGAAGGCGAAGAACCGCTCATCCTGACGCTGCCGGAAGCCATGGCGATCCCGAAGACCTCGCAGCACAAGGAAGCGGCATGGAAGTACATCGAGTACATGTCCAGCAAGGAACTTGACAAGGAACGCTGCCTCGCGCTCGGCTCTCTGCCCATCTGGACGGAATTGCTGACCGACGCGGATCTGCTCGCCAAGTTCCCGTTCTGGGAGAACTTCTCCAAGCAGATTGGCTATGCCAAGGGTCTGCCCAACGTGCTCTGGTATGACGAGTTCGTCAACATTCTGACGATCGAGTCGCAGAAGATCCTGCTGGGTCAGGTCTCCGTGGACGAGGGTCTGGCCTCGATCCAGGCGCAGTGCGAAGCCGCAATGAAGGATTACGAATGATCGACACGCTCTGCGGCAGCCAGTCTGCCTGATAAGCGCGGGGCGGAAGGGGCTTTCCTTTCCGCCCCTCTTCAAAGGACGACACCTCCCGATACTTCAAAAACAACAGGGAAGCACCGATTATGAGAAAAAAACGCACCCCCGCCATGAAGCCGATCCGGCATTCGCTGACGGATCCGCGTCTGCCCCGGCTCCTGACTCTGCCGAGTATGCTCGTCATCTTCGGCGTGCTCATCATACCGATCCTTTACTCGCTCTTTCTGAGCTTTCATAACCTTGTGCTCAGCACGGGGGAATATGAGTTCGTGGGGTTCAAGCACTACATCTCCATGTTCTCCGACCCCGCTTTCTATAATTCCGTCGGCCTGACGCTGCTGTTCACGGTTCTGACCGTGTCCGCAGAAATCGTTTTCGGCGTCGCGATCGCGCTGGTGCTCAACCAGGAATTTCGCGGACGCGGCTTTGTCCGCGGCCTGATGATCCTGCCCTGGGCGCTCCCCACCGTCGTGAATGCGATCATGTGGCAATGGATCTTCAATGCGAATTACGGCGTGTTCAACGCGCTTCTGACGCAGCTCGGCATCATCGACCAATACCAGGTCTGGCTGGGCAAACCCGTCTCCGCCTTTGTCTGCGTGCTCGTTGCAAACATCTGGAAAGAAACGCCTTACGTCGTTCTGCTCACGATCGCTGCGCTTGCGAACATCTCAAAGGATCTTTACGAAGCCGCCTCTATCGACGGCTCCAATCCCTGGCAGTCTTTCTGGAAGATCACGCTGCCGCTCATCAAGCCCGTCGTGCTCATCCTTCTCATTACGAAAACCATCTGGGCGCTGCAGACCTTTGACCTGGTCTATATCATGACAAAGGGCGGGCCTATGGCGATCACAGAATTTATCACATACTTTATTCAAAAGACGTCGTTCAAGTTCTTGAAATTCGGCTATGGCTCGGCGATGAGCTATGTTCTTTCGATGATCTGCTTCGCGCTGACCTATGCCTATATCAAGATCTTTATGGGCCGCGAGGACGGCGAAGCCCGACTTCCGCGCAAAGCGCGCCGTAAAAGGAGGCAAGTCCAATGAGCAGAAAAACAAAAAAGAAGCTCGGCCGCGTCGTTCTCTATCTGCTTGTCCTGCTCATCGTCATCTCGGTCGTCGCACCGTTTGCATGGATGGTGATCTCCAGCATTTCCACAAAAGCGGATCTGTTGAAACGGCCGATGCGCTGGTTCCCCGAGCATCCGACGTTTGACAACTACAAGGCAATGCTGTTCGGCACCACAGGAAAGACCACGGATGCGGCCTCGCAATTCCTGTCTGCACTCAAGAACAGCCTCATCATCACTCTGACCGTCACGTTCATCGCCCTTGCGATCGGGCTCATCGCGTCCTACGGCTTTTCCCGGTTCCGGTTCCGCGGCCGCACGCTCATGCTGAACACAACGCTGTTCACGCAGATGATCCCGCCGATCGCCATCATCATCCCGATGTACACGATCATGCTGCGGCTCCGGCTGCTCGATACCAAATGGGCGCTCATTATCACATATCTATCTTTCGTGCTCCCGTATTTGATCTGGCTGCTGAAAGGATATATCGACGGCATCCCGATGGAGATGGAAGAGGCGGCCATGATCGACGGATGCAGCAAAATGCGCGCGTTCTTCTCCGTCGTGCTTCCCATGGCGTCTACGGGGCTGGCTGCGACGGTCATCTTCGCGTTCATCCTCTCATGGAATGAGTTCTTCTATGCTGTCAACTTCACCTCGACGACCGCTGCAAAGACGCTCCCTGTGCTGATCACGGAGTTTTCGAGCAAATTCGGCGCCGACTTCATCATGGCCTGTACCGCAGGCGTGCTTGCCAGTCTCCCGCCCGTGCTGATCTCCCTGATCTTCCAGCGCTATATCATCTCCGGCCTCTCTGCGGGCGCGGTCAAGGGTTGATCGATATGCGGACGGACTGTTTCATCGGCATCGACGGCGGCGGCAGTAAGACGCGGTTCCTCGCGGCGGATCTTGACGGAGCGCTTTATGCCGAGGCCGTTGCAGGGCCGACATATTACCGGCAGAGCGGGATTGCGCAAGTGATCCTCGCCCTGCGCGACGGCATTGCCGCCTGTCTGCCCGCCGGGCGCAGAGCC
>HF985483.1:0-24154 GCA_000432015.1 Clostridium sp. CAG:1024
GCGCGTGGTCACGGTCGATCAGCTCAAGCGCTTCCGCGACGATCAGATCTGCGTCATGACGACCGGCAGCCAGGGCGAGCCGATGAGCGGGCTGTTCCGGATGGCGACCTCCTCGCACAGACTCAACATCGGCGAGGGCGATCTTGTGATCATTTCGGCCTCGGCCATACCGGGCAATGAAAAGGGCGTTTCGCGCGTGATCAATCAACTCTTTGAGCGCGGCGCCATGGTCGTTTACGATCAAATGGCGGACGTGCATGTGTCCGGCCATGCGTGCAGAGAGGAGCTGCGGCTCATGATGCAGCTTACAAAACCGAAGTTTTTCATTCCCGTACACGGCGAATACCGGCATCTCTACATGCATGCAAGGCTCGGCGAGGAGATGGGGATCCCAACGGAGAACATCTTCCGCGCGGAGTGCGGCGATGTGATCGAGCTGACCGTAAAGCGCGGCAAGATCAACGGCGCGGTCGCGGCCGGCAGCGTCATGGTGGACGGCATCGGCGATATCGACGACATTGTGCTGCGCGATCGAAAACTGCTTTCACAGGACGGACTGGTCGTCGCGCTGCTCACGATCGACGCGGAGACGGGAAAGCTGCTTTGTGAACCGCAGATCATTTCCCGCGGCTTTGTCTACATGCGCGATTCGGAGGAGCTAATCGCAGAGGCGGTGCAGCTGCTCGTCGAGGAGGGCAGGCGCTTTGAAAGCGCACACAAATCTGACTACGCGAACATCAAAAACGGCATTCGGGCCAAGCTGAAGTCCTTCCTGAAGAGCAAGACGAAGCGAACGCCGATGCTGCTTCCGATCATCCAGGAGATCTGAAGGGGGAGAAACCGTATGGTCTACGATACCGCAAGAACGCTTGCACAAGAGCTGCAGAACAGCGAGGAATACAGACGCTATCATGCGCTCAAAGAGGCGGCGATGGAAAACGATACGACGAAAACGCTGATCGCGGAATACCACCGTCTCCAGTTCCAAGCGCAGGCAGCCGCCATGCAGGGGAAGAAGGACGACGCACTGCTTGAAAAGCTGCAAAAGATCGGCGAGGTGCTCCAGTTTGACAAAAACGCATCGGCCTATCTTATTGCGGAATACCAAATGAACCGCATGCTGTCCGACGTGTATAAGATCCTTGCGGAGGCCATCGACGTCGATCTCAGCGCGCTCGAAGCCTGACGAACGGGAGCGGATCGGAAGAACGGGAGTTATGGAGCAGAGAACGAAAAAAAAGAAAACCTATGAGCAGCGGCGGCGCAAAAAGATCTGGCGTGCGGTGCGTCCCGCCGCAGTGCTGCTTGTCAGCATTATCGCGGTGTTCTTTGTTGCGAAGATCACCCTGAATTACGTTCTGGCGCATTACATCAATCCGGTCGATGTCAACGATGCGACGCCGATCGAGGTCGTGATCCCGAAATCGTCGTCCGCGAGCACGATCGCCCGGATCCTCTATAATGCCCGCGGGCAGGACGAAGAAGGTCTGATCCCGAATACGGCTGTGTTCAAGGTGTATGTCGATTTTGTCGGCAAGGCGAACAAAATGCAGGCGGGAACTTATATTCTCTCCCGCAACATGACCATGAAGCAGATCGTTGACATCATCTGCGCGGGAAATCCGCCCAAGGCGACCGTCAAGTTTACGATCCCGGAAGGATACACCGTTGCCGATATCGCGCGGGTGCTTACAGAGAAGGGACTTGCCGAAAACGAACAGGCGTTCCTTTCCGCATGCGTGAGCGGCGCGGGATTCGAGAGCTTTTCATTCCTTTCGGAAGCCCAAAGCGGCGGAGGCGAACGCCGGTATGCGTTGGAAGGATACCTGTTCCCGGATACATACGAAGCGTTTACGGATTCCAGCGTAGAGAGCATCATCATTCGTATGCTCAATCGTTTCAACGAGATCTATAGCGACGAGTATATCGCCCGTGCCGAGGAACTTGGCATGCGCATGGACGAGGTCGTAACGCTTGCGTCGCTCATAGAGCGTGAAGCACAGGCAGACAGCGATTTTGCAAAGGTATCGGCCGTGTTCCATAATCGGCTCGACGCCGGCATGCCGCTGCAATCCTGTGCGAGCCTGTCCTATGTGCTGAACGTGAAAAAGTACACGTTTACGGAATCCGAACTGTCCACGCCGTCGCCGTATAACACCTATCAAAACAGCGGGTTGCCCACAGGCCCCATCTGCAATCCGGGCAAGGCCGCGATCGAAGCGGCGCTCTATCCGAATGAGGAGTTTGTGCGGGAGCAGTACCTGTATTTCTGCAACGGCAACCTGAAGGAGAGCACGGAATTGGTCTTTGCAAAGACCTATGAAGAGCATCAGGCCAATGTGTTGAAGTATCAGCAATATTGGGACTGAGAGATCGAATACGATTAACAGCAAACGCAGCCGGGAAACGCGACCGGCTGCATTTTTTTGTCGAATAGGACAAAAAGGGAACGGCATACGATGTGGTAAGCGGAGAGGGGAAGTGGTCGTATGCTGTTGGAACTGCTTCAGGAGCTGTTTCTGTTGGCCGGGTATGTGGGTGGCAGCGGGTCGTTTCCGCCGCCGCTTCCGGCAGCGGAGGAAGCGAGGCTTGTCAGGCAGATGCGGTCGGGTTCAGAGGAAGCAAGAGAAAAGCTCATTACGCACAATCTCAGGCTCGTCGCGCATATTGCAAAAAAGTACGTCCGCTGCGGCAGGGATGCGGACGATGTGATCTCGATCGGTACGATCGGACTGATCAAGGCCGTCTCAACGTTTGACGCGCAGAAGAGCACGGCGTTGTCCTCTTATGCGAGCAGATGTATTGAAAATGAAATCCTCATGAGCATCCGGCTCGAACGGAAGCAGGTTGCAGAGGTGTCGATCAGCGAACCGATCGGCCTTGACAGCGACGGCAACAACATTTCGATCGCAGAGGTACTTGGGACGGAGCCGGATATAATCTTTGACGCAGTGCGGCAAAGGCTTGATACGGAACGGATCTTCCGCACGATGCAGCGGGCGTTGACGGAACGTGAATCGACGGTCGTTCGACTGCGCTACGGCCTTTTCGGAATGCAGCGCCTGTCCCAGCGGGAGATCGCAAATCTGCTCGGCATCTCGAGATCCTATGTGTCCCGCATCGAAAAAAAGGCGCTTGAGAAGCTGAACACGGCGCTTGAAAAGCCCTAGCGGGATGTGTATACTGTATATTATGGACAGAATAGGATTTGATAATGACAAATATGTACGGATGCAGTCGGAAAACATCCGTACACGTATTGCACAGTTCGGGGACAAGCTCTATCTGGAATTCGGCGGCAAACTCTTCGACGATTACCATGCTTCCCGTGTGCTGCCCGGGTTTTTGCCGGACAGTAAGGTGAACATGCTGCAAACGCTGAAAGATGACGCAGAGATCATCCTTGCGATCCATGCAGGCGATATTGAAAAGAACAAGATCCGCAACGACCTCGATATTGCGTATGACAATGAGGTGCTGCGCCTGATCGATGCGTTCCGGAGCAAGGAACTGTATGTCGGCGGCGTCGTTATCACCCGTTACAGCGGGCAGCCTGCGGCGGACGCGTTCCAGCAGCGGCTGGAGCGGCTTGGCATTCGCGTCTATCGTCATTATCCGATCCATGGGTATCCCAGCAATGTTCCGCTGATCGTGAGCGACGACGGCTTCGGAAAGAACGATTACATCGAAACGACGCGTCCGCTCGTCGTTGTGACGGCGCCCGGCCCGGGCAGCGGGAAACTGGCCGTCTGCCTGTCGCAGCTTTATCATGAACACAAGCGCGGCGTCAGCGCGGGCTATGCAAAGTTTGAGACGTTCCCCGTTTGGAATCTTCCGCTCAAGCATCCGGTCAACCTTGCCTATGAGGCCGCGACGACGGATCTTGACGACGTGAACATGATCGATCCGTTCCATTTGGAGGCATACGGCGTGACGACGGTGAACTACAACCGCGACGTCGAGTCCTTCCCGGTGCTGAATGCGATCTTTGAGCGCATCTCCGGCAGATTGCCCTATCGTTCTCCGACGGATATGGGCGTGAATATGGCGGGCTACTGTATCTTTGACGACGAGGCAGTCTGCGCCGCCGCAAAACAGGAGATCATCCGCAGATACTATTCCACCGCCTGCGGCTGTAAGCGCGGCATCCTTTCCGAGGATCAGCAGATCAAATCGGAGATGCTCATGAATGCCTGCGGCGTGACCGCGGCGGACCGGCATGTGGTCAAAGCGGCGCTGGACAGATCCGAGGCGACCGGCGGCGATCCGGCAATGGCGATCGAACTGCCCGACGGAAGGATCATCACCGGAAAAACGTCGGATATGCTTGGCGCAGCTGCGGGCGCGCTTTTGAATGCGCTGAAGGAACTTGCGGGCATTCATCATGAGATCGATCTGATCTCGCCCATCGTGATCCAGCCCATTCAGGATCTGAAGACAAGAAACCTCGGCAATAACAATCCGCGGCTCCACAGCGACGAGATCCTGATCGCGCTCTCCATCTGCGCGGCAACGAACCCCACCGCAGCGCTTGCGTTTCGTCAGATACCGCGGCTTTCCGGCTGCGAGGCCCATTCGAGCGTGATCCTTTCGCGTGTGGACATGGAGATCTACCGCAGGCTCGGCATCAACATTACCTGTGAGCCGCAGTATCAGAGCAACCGGCTGTATCACAAATAACCCTTGCCGCCGTGATATGGCTGTGGTAAACTAAATCGGATATGGAGAAACTGTCTATGCTGAATCGAGTTGACCGTCTGCGTCAGGCGATGGAAAAAGCGGGACTTGAGGCCGCGCTGGTCACAAGCCGTGAGAACATGCGGTATCTTTCCGGCTTTACGAGCGCGGACGCCGTGGTCGTCGTTACCATGCGGGACTGCCTGCTGTTTACCGATTTCCGATATACGATCCAGGCGAAGGAGCAATCGCCCGATTGTACGCTCGTTGAGATCACCTATGCCAACCTGAAAGAAAAAGTACGGGATGCGCTCGTGCAGTCCGGCGCAAAACGCTGCGGCTTTGAACAGACGCATATGAACGTTGCGGACTACGAAGAATACCGCGAAATGCCCGTAGCGCTCGTCCCGTTCGCGTCGGAGATCACGTCGCTCCGTCTCATCAAGACTGCGGAGGAAATCGAAAACCTGAGAACGGCGCAGCAGATGGCGGACAAGGCGTATGCGGCGCTTTTGGAACGCGTACATCCGGGCATGACGGAGCGCGAGGTCGTGGCAGAGCTGAATTACCTCTGTGAAAAAGCCGGCAGCGAGGGGCCGTCCTTCGACCCGATCGTTGGCTCGGGCCCGAACGGCGCCATGTGTCATGCGGTGCCGGGCGATCGCAGGCTGCAAAAGGGCGACCTTGTCGTGGTGGATTTCGGCTGCATGTACAACGGCTATCATTCCGACATGACGCGCACGTTCGGCGTGGAAGAGGCGGACGATATTTCCAGGCGCGTCTATGACATCGTACTGGAAGCGCAGTTGCGCACGCTCGATGCGCTGAAGGCCGGCATGACCGGCGGCGAGCTGGATGCGGTCGCGCGTGATTATATCGCGTCGCAGGGCTATGGGGATTGCTTCGGCCACGGCTTGGGACACGGGTTCGGCCTCGAGATCCACGAAGCGCCGCGCGCAGGCAAAAACAGCGCGGACGTGCTGCTTGCAGGAACGACCATCACGGTGGAACCGGGCATCTATATCGAAGGCAAGTGCGGCGTCCGTATTGAGGACTGCTGCATTGTCACGGAAGACGGGAAGATCAATCTTGTCAGCTCGCCAAAAGAGCTGCAGATGATTTCATAAAAAAACGACGGATAAAATTTGGAGGATGTTGAACTATGATTATGGCAGGCGACTTTCGTAAGGGTGTCACCGTTGAGATCGACGGACAGGTCTGGTCCATTGCCGATTTCCAGCACGTGAAGCCCGGCAAGGGCGCGGCGTTTGTCCGTACCCGCCTCAAGAACGTCATGACGGGCGCGGTGCTCGAGCGTACCTTCAGCCCCACGGACAAGTACCCGAAGGCGCACATTGAGACGAAGGAAATGCAGTATCTGTATTCCGACGGCGAGCTGTACTACTTCATGGATACCGAGACCTACGAGCAGCTTCCGCTGAACCACAGTCAGGTCGAGGATGCGATCAACTTCATCGTTGAGAATGAGAACGTTAAGGTTCGTTTCTTCAAGGGCAGCCCCTTCTCCGTGGAAGCGCCGAACTTTGTCGAACTGACCGTTACGCATACCGAGCCCGGCGTGCGCGGCGATACGGCGACCGGCACCACGAAGCCCGCGACAGTCGAGACGGGTTACCAGATCAACGTTCCGCTGTTTGTCAATGAGGGCGACAGAGTCCGCATCGACACGAGAACCGGCGAATATATGGAGCGCTGCTGACAGATACTGATTTCAGAACAGAGCGACAAAGACTGGAGGATATTTGACGTGAGCTATATTTCCGAAAAGGTTGCATATCTGGACGGTCTTGCCGAAGGCCTCGGCATTGAGGACGACAAGCAGGGAAAACTGCTGCGCGGCATCATCGAAGCGCTTGGCGCGATCGCCGAGGAGCTTGAGGACCAGGACGAAGCGATGAACGATCTGTCCGACTGCGTGGACGATCTCTATGATGAGATCGACTCGATCGATGAGTGCCTCTTTGATGAGGACGACGAGGACGATGAGGACGATGAAGACGATGAAGAGCCTTTGGAGGACGATTTCCTTGAGGTCGTCTGCCCCTCTTGCGGTGAGACGATCTATTTCGACGAGGACATGCTGGACTCCGAGGACGGACTGATCTGCCCGAATTGTAACGAGCCGGTCGAGATCCACGTTTGCGATGGCGAGTGCGGCTGCTGCGACGAGGATTGCGGCACGGACGACGAGGAATAAGACCGCTGTTATCGGTATGATGAGACAAAGGCGTTCCGCCGGACGGAGCGCCTTTTTCTTGTGCGGACGGAAATAGCGGGGCGGGGATCTGCGCATACGGCCGAAGGGTAAGCAAGCTGCAAAACGGGGAAAATATCTGATTTTTCGCCATCGTTGCAGGAATTCTCGGGGCGGCGGCGTATAGGAAAGTGAAGGGTATATGAGAGGAGAGGCCGCCGTGAACGGAAGAGAGTATATAGAGCAGTTGGAGCAGAAAACACTGTCCCCCTATGCAACGCTCGCCGTCAACTCAAAGGGGCGGGAGATACCGATCGAACCGTGTCCTCTGCGAACGGTGTTCATTCGCGATCGAGACCGCATCCTGCATTGCAAGTCGTTCCGCAGAATGAAGCATAAAACGCAGGTATTCCTCTCGCCGCAGGGCGACCATTACAGAACGCGTCTGACACATACGCTTGAGGTCACGCAGATCGCGCGGACGATCGCGCGTGCTCTCCGTCTCAACGAGGATCTGACGGAGGCCATTGCACTGGGACATGATCTCGGACATACGCCGTTTGGCCATTCCGGCGAGGACGTGCTGAACGGACTGGTTCCGGGCGGATTTGAACACAATGTGCAGAGCCTGCGCGTCGTTGAAAAGCTCGAAAACGGCGGCGCAGGGCTGAATCTGACATACGAAGTGCGCGACGGCATTCTGAATCATAAAAAGAACGGGCATCCGGCGACGCTGGAAGGCGCGGCGGTGTCCTTTGCGGACCGTATCGCTTATATCAATCACGACATCGACGATGCGATCCGTGCGGGGATCCTTTCGGAGAGCGAACTTCCGGCGGCCGCCGTGCGCGCCTTCGGCAACAGCCACGGCAAACGCATCAACAGTATGATCCTGAACATCGTGGAGCAGAGCAGCGAAAAGCCGTATGTCCGTATGTCGGAGGAGATGCTCACAGAATTTGACGCGCTGCGCACATTTATGTTCGAGCACGTCTATCGCAACCCCGTCGCGAAGCGCGAGGAGGGAAAAGCGAAGCACATGCTCGAGGAATTGTATCGATATTACCTCGACAGGCTTGAAGAATTGCCGCAGGAGTTTTTGCTTCATGTCGACGCCGACGGACGTGAGCGTGTGGTCGGCGACTATATCGCCTGCATGACCGATACCTATGCCGTGCGGGAGTATGAACGACTGTTCGTGCCGAAATCGTGGGATTAAAGCAGGAATCGGAGACGAAGCGTCGAATAAAGAGAAAGTGATTTTTTGGGGAAAGGGCGGAGAAACATGGCGTTTCCGGATGCGTGGCTCGACGAGCTGATCGCAAAGAATGACATCGTTTCCGTGGTTTCCTCGTATGTCGATTTGAAACCGAAGGGCCGCAGACTCTGGGGACGCTGCCCGCTGCACGGCGAGAAAACGCCGTCGTTTTCCGTTTCCCCGGACAAGCAGATGTTCTACTGCTTTGGCTGTCACGCCGGAGGAACGGTGATCCAGTTCGTGATGCAAATGGAACATCTGACGTTTCGGGAGGCGGTGCAGCGCCTTGCGGAACGCGCAGGCATGGAGATGCCGGAAACGGCCAATGATGCGGTGATGCAGCGCGAACGCGCATATAAAGAACGCCTGTATGAAGCCTGCAAACGCGCCGCAAGGTTCTATATGGAAACGCTTCTCGGCGACAAAGGCTTGCCTGGCAGGAGGTATCTTGCCAGCCGCGGACTGAGCGCGGACGCTGTGAAACGATTTGGCATCGGCTATGCGGAAGAGGGCTGGGACCATCTCAGAAAGCACCTGCTTGCGGAGGGGTTTACTGAGCAAGAACTGCTTGACGCGGGATTGCTCGTTAAGAACGCGGAGCGCGGCAGGGTATACGATGCGTACCGCGGCAGAGTGATCTTTCCGATCGTTGGCGCAAACGGGCGTGTGCTGGGGTTTGGCGCACGGGTGCTGAACAGTGACGAAAAACCGAAGTACATCAATACCGGCGACACCCCCATCTACAACAAGCGCAACAACCTGTACGGATTGCATCTGCAAAAGGGAAAGAAGCTTGATGATCTTGTGATGGTCGAGGGCTATACGGATGTGATCAGCCTGTATGAAGCGGGCGTGACAAACGCCGTGGCAAGCCTCGGTACGGCGCTTACCGTGCAGCAGGCGAGACTTTTGAAGCGCTACGTTCCCCGGGTGTATATCGCCTACGACGGCGACGCCGCGGGACAGAATGCCACGATCCGCGGATTGGATATTCTCCGAGCCGAGGGTCTGGACGTGCGCGTGATCGTGTTTCCGGACGATCTCGATCCGGACGAGTTCATTCGCAAACGCGGGAAGGACGCCTTTGACGCGTTGAAAGACCAGGCGCTTTCGCTGAATGCGTTCAAGCTTGACAGCATGGCGAACGGGTTCGATCTCACGCGTGAAAACGATCGCGAAAAATACGCGATGGAGGCCTGCTCATTTATATCCGGCTTGCAGCCGGTAGAGCAGGGAAGGTATTTCAGCCGCCTTGCGAAGAAAACCGGTTACCCCGTGGATGCGCTCGTGGCGCAGGCAAAGACGGGGCAGCCCGCGGCGGAGCGGCCGCAGTATAGACCCGCCGCCGCATGGAACACTAAAAAAGATGTGCAGACCGAGGAAGAAACAGCGCGGGAGCGGGCGGAATCCATGCTGCTGCATACCATGCTGCAATCGCGGGAGGCGACGCTCGCGGCGGTCGAGCAGGGCGCACTGGAAATGTTTTCCGTGCCGGCGTATCAGAGCTTTTCGGCGGAGATCGTTGCAGCGTTCGCGCAGGATGCAGAGCCGAATTGCGCAAGGATCATGGGCAATATGCAGCCGGAGGATGCGGAGCGCGTTGCAGCGGCGTTTCGGGAGGACCTGCCGAAGGAAGATCCCGTGCGCATGGTTGAGGACTGTGTGCGGCGGATCCGGCGGCTGGATACGGAAGAAGAGCTGGGCCGCCTGAAAATACAGCTTGCGGACAGTACGAAAACGATCAACGAAAAGCAGGAAATCATGCAGAGAATACAGAGCTTGAACCGTGAGCTTCGCGGTTGACTGAAAGGAGTGAGGGAAGATGGAACAGCAGCGTGGCGCCACGAAGGAGATCCGGGCGCAGAAGATCAAAGAACTCCTGGAAACCGGGAAGAGCAAGGGCGTCCTGACCTACAAGGAGATCATGGACGCGTTGGAGGAATTGGAACTCGATCAGGAACAGGTCGAAAAACTGTACGATCATATCGAGGCGCTCAACATTGATGTCGTAGAAGAGGTGGAAGTGCCGGAGGACATCAATGAGGAGATCGCGGAGTTGGAGAGCGTTCTCGCATCGACGGAGGGCATCAACATTGACGATCCCGTCCGTATGTACCTGAAGGAGATCGGCAAAGTGCCGCTGCTCAGCGCGGCGGAAGAGGTCGAGATCGCCCAGAGAATGGCGGAAGGCGACCCGGAGGCCAAACACCAGCTGGCGGAGGCGAACCTGCGTCTGGTTGTTTCGATTGCAAAGCGATATGTCGGCCGCGGCATGCTGTTCCTCGATCTTATTCAGGAAGGCAACCTCGGTTTGATCAAAGCGGTCGAAAAATTCGATTACCGCAAGGGATATAAGTTTTCCACCTATGCGACGTGGTGGATCCGGCAGGCGATCACGCGTGCGATCGCAGATCAGGCGCGCACCATTCGCATTCCGGTACATATGGTCGAAACGATCAATAAGCTCATTCGCGTGAATCGGCAGTTGGTGCAGGAGTACGGACGCGACCCGCGGCCGGAGGAGATCGCAAAGGAAATGGGGATCTCCGAAGAAAAGGTCCGGGAGATCATCAAGATCGCGCAGGAGCCTGTCTCGCTCGAAACGCCGATCGGTGAAGAGGACGACAGCCATCTCGGCGACTTTATCCCGGATGACGACGCGCCTGCGCCGGCGGAAGCAGTGGCGGTCACGCTGCTCAAAGAACAGCTGATGGACGTGCTGAATTCGCTGACGCCGCGGGAGGCAAAGGTGCTCCGTCTGCGCTATGGATTGGACGACGGCAAAGCGCGAACGCTCGAAGAGGTCGGCAAGGAATTCAACGTGACGCGCGAGCGAATTCGCCAGATCGAAGCCAAAGCGCTCCGTAAGCTGCGCCATCCGAGCCGCAGCAAGCGGCTGAAGGATTTCCTGGAGTAGGACAGCCGCACACAAAAGAAGCTGCAAGTCAAAGGCAGACCCATGGGAAGCCGCCATGCGTCTGCCTTCTTTTTTGCGTTCAGACAGTATTGGAGGAATGCGCCGTGCGAAGTGGACAAAGGGAGCGCGTTTGGATGGCAGCACGATGGGTGAGGACATCGAAAGGAAACACCACACGGATATGACCGGGATGGGTTTTTGCTGGCAGGGCCATCGGGAAAACGCATAAGCGTCATCCCTCCTGCGAATCAAGCGCTGTATTTTCTGAGACCGGCCGCGAGGATTGGGGACGTCAATGGATGATACCGCCGTCGCGGGGCCGAATGGGAGGAAGGGAACGCCGCCTTAAAAGTCCTCTCCGCATCGGAAAGTGCATGGAGCGCGTTAGCAGCGGGCGAGATGTCGATGCGCAGGGCTGAAAAGATATAGTTTTGTAATAGGTGTTGACAGTTTTGAAAAGGGGTGCTATCTTATAAATACAACATATGATCATAGGAGCATAAACTTGTGATTGCTTCATGAACGGCAGCTCTGCTTGAGGTCCTGACACTGCTTTTATATGGTAAACGCCATATCAGAGAATAATAAAGGAGGAAGAGAGATAGTGATGAAAAAAACGATCAAAATTCTTGTGGCACTCGTAATGGTTCTTGCCCTTACAGTCGCTTGTACAGCGAACCCGGGGACGTCGACGCAACCTGCAGCGACCGATGCAGACACGCAAAGAACGGCTCGGGTTGCGCTGATCGTCAATCAGAAGTTTGGCGATATGGGTCCCTGCGATCAGATGCTTGCAGGTCTCGAAAAGGCACGGGATGATTTTGGCGTTGAGATCAAGGCACTGGAATCCGACGGCGTTGCCGCGCATGAAGATGACGTTCGCGCAATGGCCAAAGAGGGGTATGATCTCATTATTACGACGTTCCCTAACATGACCCAGGCAACCGTGACCGTTGCGGAAGAGTACCCGAATACGATGTTCGGCTGCATCTATCAGTTTGTGAACAATGAAGAGACCAGCGTCCCGAATTGCTATGACGCACAGTTCCACGGCCAGGAAGCGATGTACATCCTTGGTGCGATGGCTGCAAAGCTGACCCGCAGCAACAAGGTCGGCTTCATTGCCGGCGCAGAGGAGCCTTCTCCGAACGCCGACGGCAACGCCTTTATGATGGCCATGAAGGAGTACAATCCCGATGCGGACGTCCAGTTTGCTTACATCGGAAGCTACGAAGATGTTGCTAAAGCCAAGGAAATCGCCGTTGCGATGATCAATGCGGGCTGCGACATTATCCAAACCGACGCCGGAAAGTGCCAGGTTGGCGTTATGGAAGCAGCGAAGGAGAGCGGCGCTCTCGTGTGCGGCGACACAAGCGATTTCTCTGAGACCTATCCCGAAGGCGTATACGGATACTTTGGCGGTGACTTTACGAACTGTGTTTACCTGATGGTGAAAGACTTTGTCGAGAACGATTTCAAGGGCGGCACGACGGGCATCATGAACCTTGCAAACGGCTGCTTCTTCCTGACCCCCGACATGTTCAACAAGTTCAAGGAAGCGCGTGCCGATTACGACAAAGAAATGACGGAAGCAATTGCGTTGCATGACGAGCTGTATGCAAAGGTGCTGTCCGGAGAACTGACGATCCCGTTTAATACGGAAACCCCGAACTGGGCAAACTATAAATAAGAGCCGCGCTGTTTGCGCGCGAATAGATCTGGTTACGGATTGCCTCTCCGCTCCCTTGCTTTTCTGGAGGGAGCGGAGAGGTGAGACAGATTTCCGGAAACGATATGTAAGATGTTTTGAGGGATCACATGAACGCAGTTAAACTGACCAATATCCATAAATCATTCCCCGGAGTGAAAGCGGTCGACGGTGTAGACCTGACCGTGGAAACGGGAGAAATCCATGGCTTAATCGGAGAAAACGGCGCCGGAAAATCGACACTCATGAATATGCTCTACGGCATGTTTCAACCCGATGAGGGAGAGATCGAGCTGTTTGGGGAGCGTATGACTTTTCAATCCCCACAGGACGCCATGGCCCACGGAATTGGAATGGTACACCAACATTTTATGCTGGTACCCTCGTTGTCCGTTCTGAGAAATATTGTATTGGGGAACCCGATGCACGACCGCTTTGTTATTCGGCAGAAGGCGGCGAGGCAAAAGATCGAAGGCATCATGGATCGATACGGACTTCATGTCGACCTAGACGCGAAGGCGTATCAGCTTTCCGTTGGCGAGAAGCAGAGAGTCGAAATCATCAAGGCGCTGTACCGCGACGTTAAGATCCTTATTCTGGACGAGCCCACCGCCGTTCTCACCCCGCAGGAGACACAGGATCTGATCCGCGTTCTCGGACGACTGCGCGAGGACGGCTGCTCCATCATCTTCATTACGCACAAGCTGAAAGAGGTCCTCTCCATTACCTCGCGCATTACCGTTATGTGCAAAGGACATGTCACCGGGAGAACGAACGCGGCGGATACGGACGAGGTCGATCTCTCCAAGATGATGGTCGGCCGCATTGTAAACAACTATCTGCCCCGGGCACCGTATACGCCGAAGGCAGAGGTGCTGCGCGTCGAGGACGTGCGCTGCAACAACGATCGAGGCCTACCGGCGGTGTGCGGCATCAGTTTCTCTGTCCACAGAGGCGAGATTCTCGGCGTAGCAGGCGTCGAAGGCAACGGGCAGACGGAACTTGTTGAGATTATTACCGGCATGCGCCGGTTGTCCGGCGGCGACGTATTCGTATATGGTAAAAGTTTGAAGAACGCGAGTGTTCGCACGCGCCGCAATGGGGGCATGTCGCATATCCCGGAAGACCGTCTGAAAACGGGAAGCGCCAAGTATTGCTCGATTTCCGACAACATCATTGCAAACCGTTATTATTGTGCGCCTTATGCAAGGGGCGGCGTCCTCCGGCATAAGAAGATCACTGCGTTTGCGCAGAAACTGTGCAAAGACTTCGGCATCAAGATTGCGGGCGTGGAGTATCCGCTTTCCACACTGTCCGGCGGCAATATGCAGAAAGTCATTTTGTCGCGGGAAATGGAGGTTGCGCCGGAGATTCTGATTGCAGCACAGCCGACACGCGGCGTTGACATCGGCGCGATCGAATACATTCATTCGCAGCTGCTCAAGCTCCGTGACGAGGGGAAGGCCATTCTGCTGGTCTCTGCGGAGCTATCGGAGATTTTTGCCCTATCGGATCGCATGATCGTGCTGTATGAGGGCGAAGTCGCAGGCGAATTCTACCCTTCTAAGACGACGGAGACGGAGATTGGTCTGTATATGACGGGTGCTCAAAACATGTATCGAGAGGTGGAGCGGTGCCATGAAAACTGAGAGGAAATTCAAGCTGGTGGAATTGCTGAAGAGCCTCTGCAAAAAGATTTTGTTGATCCTGATCGCAATGGGCGTTGCATCTGCGTTCCTAGTGATCAGCGGATACGATGGGCTTGCGGTGTTCAAAGGCGTATGGCTGGGCGTTACAAAAGACTTTTCGGGTACGGTTCGCTGGATGACGCCGTTGCTGTTCACGTCTCTGTCGGTCTGCCTCAGTCAGAAGGCAAACCTGTTTAACCTCGGCGTTGATGGTCAGCTGTATCTCGGAGCCTGCGCCGCGTCGTTTGTCGCGCTGCGGCTGACGGGCCTACCGCCGCTGCTTATCATACTTGCCAGCATCTTTGCGGGCATGCTGGCCGGACTGCTGTATGCGGCGATCCCGGCTCTACTTCAGATTTATCTTGGAGCTTATGAGGTCGTTACAACGCTGCTGCTCAACTTCGTTGCCGTACAGTTTACGGAGTGGCTCGTGCTCGGCCCCTTGAAGCCGGCTGAGGTCACTGGTACGACGGCGACCGAAAATTTTGCAAAGGAACTTTGGTTGCCGCGGATTCTTACACCCTCGCAGGCGAACGTCGGACTGTTTATCGCCTTGTTCGTGGCGGCGCTCCTGTTTTTTGTCATGCTCCAAACGGTGTTTGGACATGAGGTGAAGGTTGTCGGAGAAAATGCGAGATTTGCGAAGTATTCCGGCGTGAACGTTGTCCGGATCACGCTACTTACCATGCTGATCAGCGGCGCTGTCGCTGGGCTTGCCGGCACTGTTGAGGTCCTAGGCTCTCTGCACCGTCTGCCCGCCGGATTCAATCAGGACATGGGGTTCAACGGAATTGTTGTTTCGCTGCTTGCGCAGAACAACCCACTCGGTTGTATCCTTGCTTCCTTCTTCTTTGCGGCGTTGAAGAACGGCGCGAGCAATATGGAGCGTATCAGCAACGTGCCGGCGGCGGTCAGCGACATCGTGCAGGCATTCGTAATTTTGACGGTTACGGTGCGCATCGTCGTCCCGAAGCTGAAGGGCGTCTTTGCGAGACGTCAAATACTTCGGAGAGCCCTCACAGAGAAAGATCAAGACAATAAGAGCGGGGAGGCCGTTTGAGATGACTGATATTTTATCTGCTTCTGTACGCATCGCAACGCCGATTCTGCTCGCCGCTTTGGGCGGACTGCTCTGTTTTCGCGCGGGCGTGTTCAATATCGGACTTGAAGGCATGATGCTTATCGGCTCGCTTGCAGGCGTGGCCGGTGTTATTTGGAGCAACGGCAGCGTTTGGGCTGGCTTCCTCACTGCGATTGCAGCGGGCGTGCTGGTTGCGGAACTGTTCGCATTCGCATCCATTCGGCTGCGTGCGAATTATATCATCGTCAGCCTTGCAATCAATATGCTGGCCTTGGGGCTTACGTCCTTTTTGTTGAAGGCGATATTTCAGACAACGGGAGCGCTCCGTCCGCCGGTCATCAATAAGCTGCCGGATATCGATATCCCCCTGCTGTCCAAGCTTATCGGCAAACAGAGCATCGTTACGTATTTCGGTATTCTTGTGGTTTTGATCGTACGGTTTGTCATGCGGCATACGCACGTCGGTATCAAAATCCAGAGTGTCGGCGAAGCACCGGAAACCGCGGTCACCTGCGGCATCAAAACGGACCGGATTAAGACGGTCATGCTCCTCATCTGCGGCGCGTTGTGCGGGCTTGCGGGGGCGTATCTGTCCACGGTTACGGTGTCCGAATTTACCGAGAATATGGTTTCCGGACGCGGATTTACGGCGTTTACGGCCGTTGCGTTTGGTGGATCAAACCCGATTGTCACTTTCTTGGTGTCCCTGCTGCTCGGGTTTGCAGAAGCGGCGGGGATCCGGCTTGAGATCATGAATACGGGCATGTCTCCGTCGATCGTAAAGATGTTCCCGTATCTGCTGGCACTTGTGGTTTACGCCCTCGGCACATCGATTCGCAACGCGACCGTTCGCCGCAAATCCGGCGGTTGACGGAAGAAGGATGGGAACTTCAATAACAAACGAGAGGAGAACGAGAAAATGAACTATCAGGACAAAATTGACAACATTGACGCCGTGTGCTTCTTTCCGAAGGATTTTGAAGGAGCAAGGCGCTTTTTTGAGGAGGTGTGGGAGTTCACGCCCAAGAGAATTCAGCCGCCGGTGGAAGAAACGGGCTATACGACGAATTTCGTAGAGTATGTATTCCGCGGCGCAACCATTGCGATCTGGGATCGCAAGGAGGTCACCGAAATCATGGGTGAAGCGGCGATCGGCGAAGGACACAGCTATATGACGGCCGTTAAGCTCCCATCCGTTCAGGATGTGGATGCGGTTTACGAGGAGTTCATGGGAAAGGGCGTCCGTTGCATTTCCAAGCCCCATACCTACAACTTCGGCTCGCGCGCGGCATACTTTCTTGATTTTGAAGGAAATGTTTGGGAGTTTTTTGCCTGGTCCGAGGGCGGGGACGGCCCTGCGTTGGTCGGGCAAGCGCAAGCGGAGTAGGAGGAGAGATTATGAAAAACGCAAATTTTGATAACATCGAAGCCGTCTGCCTGTTTCCGAAGGATTTTGAAGCGTCCCGTCGCTTCTATGAGGACGTGTTTGGCTTCAAGCCGAAGCGGATACAGAAGGATGGCGTGGATCCGACGGTTGAGAACCCGAATTTCATTGAGTACCAGTTCGGCAACAGTGCCACCTTTGCACTTTGGGCGCGGGATGCCGTTGATGAAATCATGGGCGCGGAGAATTTGTTGCCCCCGCAGCTTGCGCACAACTTCATGACGGCGATCCGTCTGAAGAACATCAATGATGTTGATGAAATATACGAAGGTCTCGTTTCAAAGGGCGTGAACTGCCTGTCGAAGCCGCATACCTACCACTTTGGCTCCCGCGCATTTTACTGCACGGATAATGAAGGGAATATCTGGGAGTTCTACGCATGGTGCAATGGCGCCGACGGCCCATCGCTTGTCTGAATTGTTTGCGCACCGAACGTGTGCGCTTGAAATATAACGACGGAAGAACATCACTTTGAAAGGAAACATAACATGACCGAGCCTTGGAAATCTGACAACTATTTCGTGTGTCCCTCGAACTACGCCGCTGAAGCGATGGCAGGCGTCCAAATCCATAAGAATCTTGAAATTCACGATGTAACGCTGCGCGACGGCGAGCAGCAGCCTGGTGTTGCTTTCACCAAGGACGATAAGATCGCAATCGCTACCATGCTGGCAGAGGTCGGTGTGCATCGCATTGAGGCAGGCATGCCGGCGGTGTCCAAATCCGACGAAGAAGCGTTCCGGCAGATCGTCAAGAGGAAGATCGACAGCAAGATCTTTGCCTTCTGCCGTTCGTTGGCCAGCGATATTGAGCTTGCCGCGGATGTCGGCGTTGACGGCGTCGTCATTGAGATCCCTAGCAACGACGAGCTCGTTGAATACGGATTTCGCTGGCCGCTTGACCGCCCGTTCAAGGCCGTTTGCGAGGCCTGCAGACTGGCGCATGAGCGCGGCCTGTACGTCGATCTGTTCCTGATGGACTCCTCCCGCCTGACGGTCGAGAAGTTTGTCGAGAAGGTCAACGCCGTTAAGAACAACAGCTGGGTCGACTCCTGCAGCATCGTCGATACGCAGGGTACGCTTTCCACGCCGGGCGCGCGCTACATGGTTCGTGAGGCGGTTCGCGCGCTGGATATCCCGGTCGAAGCACACTTCCACAATGACCTTGGTCTCGGCACGGCAAATGCGCTTGCAGCAGCGGAAGCCGGCGCAAGCGCGCTGCACACGACGATTCTCGGTCTCGGGCCGAGAGCCGGCCAGGGCGCGACGGAACAGGTTGCCATCGCATTGAAGCTCCTGTACAACTACGACACAGGCATCAAGCTGGACAAACTGTACGACCTTGGTCTTGAGACCGCGAAGCTCGCCCGCGTTCATGTTCCCGGCAATCAGCCTGTTGTCGGCGACCTGATTTATCTCATCGAGGCAGGGATGCCGGCTACCTGGTGGCCTAACGTTGAGAAGGAGCATCCGCTGTCCCTGTACGGCATCCTGCCCTCCGTCATGGGGCAGCCGCCGGTAAAGATCGTTCTTGGTAAGGGAAGCGGCACGGCCTCCATTCGCTACTGGCTGGACAAGCTCAATCTCACGACGCGAAGCGAGGACGATGTCCACGCGATTCTCACGCAGGTCAAAGAAATGGGACTCGCCAAGAAGCGCGGCCTGACCGAAGAAGAGTTTGTCGCTATCGTGCAGAAGTATCTCTAAGCGGGATCATCAGAGGAGACGGTCCATGAGCATGGAGTGCTATTCTGACAAGTTTGCCATTGTCGGTGTCGGTTATACGCCGCAGGGCAAAGTACCGGGTCGCACGGCGCTAAGCTTCCATCTGGAGGCTTGCGCCAATGCGATTGCGGATGCCGGGATCAAAAAAGACGAGGTCGACGGCCTGCTGATGTACCGTCACCTGAATCCCTTGGGAAACGATCATGATGTGAGCGGATTCCTCGTTGCACAGCATTTGGGGCTGCAGCCCAAGGTGCTCGGACAGGAAACCTATTGCTACAGGACTTGGCTGACGCAAGCGCTCGGACTGCTGGAAATGGGGATTTGCAGCTATGTGCTTGTCAGCTACGGAGACAACGGCCGAACGGAGCGCCGCGCATTTGTAAGCGAATTGGAAAACGGCGCGCCGACGGACGAATCGGCAGCGTTCGGCGATCTCTCGCTGATGTCAAAGTATGCGATGCTTGCGCAGCGCGCCATATATGAGGATGGAACCGGCCCCGACGTCTGGAAGAACATTGCGTTTTGCCAGCGACAGTGGGCGTGTCTGAATCCACGCGCTGCGATGTATGGAAAGCCGATGCGGTCGGAGGAGTATCTCGCAGAACCGTATATGGTGGAACCGTTCCGCAAGCTGGATGCGACAATGATCACAGACGGGGGGAGAGCGATAATCCTGACGACCGCCGAGCGAGCAAAGGATCTTCCGAACCGACCCGTTTATATCAGCGGCTTCGGCGTCAGCAACCCTGCGACACCCCCGCTGTGGCAGCAGCACCGGTTTGAGAACGCGGGCGCCGCCGTAGCGGCCAAGGCGGCATTTGATATGGCCGGCGTCACCAGAGACGATATCGATGCGTGCCAGATCTACGACTGCTTCACATACACGGTAGAGGCCACGATGCGCGACTACGGATTTTTCGCGCCGGATGAATCGAAGGCGTTCTTTGTACCGGAAAGGATCGGCGTTGGCGGAAGTCTTCCGATTAATACGTCGGGCGGATTACTTTCGGAAGCCTACTGCATGGGCTTAACGCCCGTAAGCGAGGCGGTGATGCAGTTGTCCGGCCGCTGCGGAGAACGACAGCTTGGGGCGATCCCGGGAACAAAGACGCCGCATCTGATGCTGTGCAGCGACAACGGCGAAACGTTCCAGAGCCATCTGTGTCTGATCTTGAGAGGAGATGCATAATGTTGGTTGACGAATCGGAATATCCATTCCAGCCCCGTATCACGCATGACAGCAAACCGTATTGGGACGGGCTGAAGGAACATAAGGTTCTGTTCCAGCGATGCGCCTGCTGCGGGAAGCCCCGTATGCCTACATCGATCGTCTGCCCGTTCTGCCTGAATAAGGACTTCGCCTGGGAGGAAAGCAAGGGCTTGGGAAAGGTTTACACCTATGCGATATATCGGCATGCGTTTCACCCGGCGCTGAAACAAAAGCTTCCTTATGCGGTTGCGACGGTCGATTTGGACGAAGGAATTCGCTTATTGACAAATGTTTCAAGGAATGATATGCATAAGATTACCTGTGGAACTCCCGTAAAAATTGAGTTTGCCGATACGGAATGCGGTATTGTAATGCCATATTGCAGCTGTATCGCGCAGTATTCTCAAAGCGAGACGACTGCAGAGTAACAGACGATGGGGGTGCTTTCATGAACCTAGGCCGCGACACAATTCTGTCGGAGGAGATTGTCAAGAGTGTACTTGAGGACGTCAGGAGCAGAAAACTAAAGCCGGGGGACAAACTGCCCAGCGAAAAGCAGATGCTCGAGATCTATCAGGTAAGCCGTGGACCGGTGAGGGAAGCGCTGCGCACTCTGCATATCATGCATGTCATCGATGTCAAACAGGGGAAGGGAGCGACCATTACCTCCCTTGATCCCGGAATGCTCACCGAGCACCTTCAATTTGTTTTCGATTTGGACAGCTCTACGGTCTTCAACCTCTTTGAGGCGCGTAGTATTTTCGAGCCGGAAATTGCTTATTTAGCCGCTGTGCGATCGACGGAGGAAGAGATTGCGGAGATGGAGAGGACGGCAATGCAGGGCTTCCATACGGATATTGTGTTGCATGAAATGATTGCAAAGGCTGCAAAAAACCCCTTCCTGCTGCGCTTTGTCTCGAGTCTGGAGCGTTTGGGGAAGATGAGCCGCAGTTTGACATCCATGACGCCGGGGGTTCCGGAATTGGCGCACGAACAGCATCTTGGACTGATCGATGCGATAAGAAAACATGATGCTGACCTGGCGAGGGAACGAATGAGGGAGCATCTCGATTTCGTTTCTGACAGCTACCGCAAATATATCGAACTAAACAAAACACAAGAATTGCGCGACGCATGATGAAATCGGTTTTTGCTAAAACTGATCCCATCGGCGACAGCGCCCGATGCGGAGGATTAAATGAAAGTATTGCAGGTATCCACGGGGTACACCGATGGACGGATTGAGAAAGAATTGATTGAGGCCGCGGGTGGAGAGTATCGCATGATTGGTGAGGAAACGGATGAGGCGATTCTCGCTGGCGGACGTGATACTGACGTATTGCTCATTGCGTTGACGAAGGTCTCGAAGAATGTCATCTCGCAGATGGAGAATCTGAAGCTGATCGTCCGCGCCGGCATAGGCGTAGATAATATTGACCTCGATGCTGCAAAGGAAAAGGGAGTGCACGTCTGCAACCTGCCGCATTACTGCCAGGATGAAGTGGCTGATGATGCCGTGGCAATGATCCTGGCGCTCGAGCGCCAGTTGTTCCCGCAGGTGCGCGATATGCGCGCAGGCATGTGGAACCCTGTCAAAACGTACAAGCCGATTCGCGGCCTTGCGGATACGACCGTCGGATTTATCGGATGCGGCGGAATCGCAAGAAAGGCCATGGCAAGACTCAAGCCGTTCGGCGTACGCTGCATCGGTTATGATCCGTATTTGCCGGCAGCCGTTGCAGAATCGCTTGGTCTGGAGTTGGTGAGCCTAGACGACCTCCTGCACAAGTCGGATTATGTTTCGTTGCACGTTCCGCTGACAGCGGAAACGCGAGGCGTTCTGAATGCGGATTCCATGAAGAAGATGAAGAAGACTGCCTGCATTATCAATACCGCGCGCGGCCCGCTCGTGGACAATGACGCGCTCTATGCAGCACTGGAAGCAGGGGAGATTCGCGGCGCGGGTCTCGACGTCATCGACGGAGATCTTGAGGGCGCAAAGCGATTTGCAGCGTTTGAAAACGTACTGATTACTCCGCATACGGCGTACTATTCCGCTCGATCCGACTACAACATTCGCGCGCAGGCGGGGGGACTGGTCGCACAGTTTATTGGGGTGGGGGGTGGGGGTTATTGGGACGGGCGTTGCGGATAATCAGATTATCTGAGGGAGCCGCGATGAAGGTACTGATTCTTGGCGGGAATGCCGCGGGCATGAGCGCCGCTGGGCGCTTGCGTCGCAAAGCCCCCGATACGGAGGTCATCGTAATTGAAAAAAGCGGCGAAGTCTCCTACGGCGCATGCGGACTTCCCTATTTCGTTGGCGGCGTCAACGACGATCTCGATCTCATGCGAATTCGCAAGGCGGAGCAGTTTCGTTCGCAGGGGATTGATCTGCGGCTGCATGAGAGCGCGGTGCGCATCGATTATGAGCGGCATTGCGTGCAGATTTCACGCGCCGATACGCAGTATGAGGAAACCTACGACAAGCTACTGATTGCCACTGGATCGACACCGATGCGTCCCGGTGTACTCGGAACGGATCTGAAGAATGTCTTTGTGCTCAAAACGCTTAAGGACGGAGAGAAGGTCAAAGCGGCGGTCTGCAATCCCGCAATGGATGTGGTGGCCATTATCGGCGGCGGATACATCGGGCTTGAATTGGCGGAGGCGTGCCTGCGTCAAAAGAAGCGGGTTCTGCTGATCGAAGCGCTCCCGCATCTTCTGAACGGATTCTCCGAGACCTTTGGCGAAGCGGCGCGAGACGAGCTCGTGGCGCATGGCGTGCAGGTGCATACAGGGGAAGCGGTGACGGGGCTCGCGCAAACCGAAACGGGTGGATTGCGGATTACGACCGCGGGCGGCGCATATGAAGCGGACGCTGTCGTTGTCGCCGCCGGGGTGCGGCCCAATACGGCCTTTCTTGGCGAAACCGGCCCGGAGTGCCTGCGCAACGGCGCCGTCATTACAAATCTCGCGATGGAAACGTCCGTTCCTGACGTCTATGCGGCAGGAGATTGCGCAACGGTTGTACACAGGATACTGCAAACGCCCGCATATCTCCCGCTTGGAACGAATGCAAACAAACAGGGACGGTTTGCGGCGGATTCGATCCTCGGCAAAGTGAACGGAGCTTACGGAGGAGCGCTCGGAACAGCGATGCTCCGCTGTGTCACGCTGGAGCTTGCAAAAACCGGCATCACGGAAAAAGAAGCGGCAGCGGCAGGGATGAACGCCGCATCGATTCTTGTCTCGGCCCCCTCGCATGCACCCTATTATACCGATCCGGCACCCGTTGAAGTGAAGATCCTTCTGACCTTCGAGCGCGAAAGCGGACGGATACTTGGCGCGGAGGTCATGGGACGCGGCGAGAGCGCGATTCGGATTGACGTATTTGCATCCGCGATTACCGCCGGCATGACCGTAGGCGAGATCGGCGCG
Source organism: Clostridium sp. CAG:1024 (assembly GCA_000432015.1). Taxonomy (GTDB): domain Bacteria; phylum Bacillota; class Clostridia; order Christensenellales; family CAG-138; genus CAG-1024. The sequence goes on from HF985483.1 coordinate 23,367, forward strand.
ATGGATCTTGGGTATGCGCCCCCGTTTGCTTCCGTGTGGGATGCAATCCAGATTGCGGCAAACGCCGCCAAGGTGTAAAAGCGTTTGAGCGAACAACCGATATCAATAATACTTCAGGAGGTTATCATGAGCATTTACTTTAACGGCTATCAGACAGAACCAGTAGGTCGCGAGCAAGTGACCATCAAGAATCCTGCAAACGGCGAAGCAGTGGGGACGCTTTACAAAGCGGCCAAGGGCGACGGCAGGAGAATCCTCGAGAACTCCAGAGAGGGCTTCCTGGCATGGAGCGCAAAGCCCATGTATGAGCGCACGGATATTCTCATGAAATATGTCGAGCTGCTCGGCGAGAACAAAGAGCGTCTCGGGAATCTGCTCTGCCGTGAAATGGGCAAGATCATCAGCGAAGCGATGGGCGAAGCCGTTGGTACCGCGAACATCTCCAAGGCCTTCATCCAGCACGCAAATCATCTGTACGGCAAGGTCATCGGCGACAATCAGCCTGGGGCAGAGCATGATCTGGTCTTTACGCGCCGCGAGCCACTTGGCACGATTCTGTGCATCGTCCCGTTCAACTTCCCGCTCGAACTGTATGCGCACAAAGTGATTCCGGCCTTGATCATGGGGAACGCGGTCATCATCAAGGTCCCCTCCGGCAATCCGCTCGCCTTGATCGAGATGACGAAGCTTCTTGTTGAAGCAGGCGTACCCGCAGGCGCAGCGCAGGTCATATACAGCGACAGAGAGTTTGTCACCGAGGAGATCATCAAGACAGACGGCATTCAGGC
>HF985483.1:24247-25051 GCA_000432015.1 Clostridium sp. CAG:1024
GAGCTGGGTGGCAACGACGCCCTTATCATCTGTGAAGATGCAGATATCGACTATGCGGTCGAGCAGATTTACTGGGGTCGTCTGTTCAATGTAGGCCAGACCTGCTGCGCCTCGAAGCGGTTCCTTGTCCACAGAAGCATTCATGACGTGCTAGTCGAGAAGCTGTGCGCCCGCATCGATAAGATGCGCAGAGGAGATCCGTCGGATACTGCGACCGAGTTCGGATGCATGCATGCCGCAAGCGCGGCACGCACCGTTTACGAGCAGGTGCAGCAGCTTCAGAAGGATGGCGCGAAGCTGGTCTACGGCGGCACGCTTAAGAATGAGACCTTCCTTGAGCCGGCAGTTCTGACGAACGTGACCCGCGATATGGAGGTTGCGAAGGATCTTGAGATCTTCGGACCCGTTATCCCGATCATCGCGTTTGACACGACCGAAGAGGCGATTGAGATCGCGAACCAATCCATGTTCGGTCTGATGGCCGGCGTGGTTACCCGCGATGCGCTCAAAGGCCTGCAGATCTGCCGTCAGCTTGAGGCGGGCGGCGTGGTTGCAAACGGCAACGGCTGCTACCGCCACTTTGACATGCCCTATGGAGGCTACAAGAAGTCCGGCATCGGCCGCGAGGGCGTGAGCTCTACACTTGAGGAGTTCAGCCAGGAGAAGACATATGTGCTCCACGGCGTGTTTTAATCAAAACCGCATGATCGGATGAAAGACGCGCACCCGTTCCGCAAGGGATCGGGTGCGCGTTCTGTCCCGGGGCTAAAAGTACGATGGGGAACAGCAGCCGAGCCTTGCCAC
>HF985484.1 GCA_000432015.1 Clostridium sp. CAG:1024
TTTCGCTTCGGCAGCGCCCGCGGTCACGGCCGCTTTCGCGGCCGCGGCGGCCTTCGCAGCCTCCTGCTCCGCGGCAAGCTCGGCAAGCTCCTTCTGCACATCGATGCGCGGGAAGAGCGCTTCGCCCTTTTCGACCTTTGTTCCCGCAACGGTGCCGCCGAACGCCACGCTCTCGATGGTGCGGCGATCCGCCGGCGTTCCGAGCTGTGCGAACATCTTGTCCGGCGTGCTCGTCAGGTACGGCGTGAGCAGGATGCCGACGATGCGCAGGCACTCCGCCAGATTGTACAGCACGGTCGCGAGCCGTTCGCGCCCCTCGTCCGTCTTTGCAAGCACCCAGGGCGCTGTCACGTCGATGTATTTGTTGCACGCGCCGACAAGTTGGAAGATCGCAGCCAGCGCGTCCGGGATATGCCAGGCGGACATCTCCTTGTCAACCTTGCCGGGCGTCTCGTTCGCAAGCCGGATGAGCGCCGCGTCCTCCTCGCCGATTCGGCCGGGCGCGGGGATCACGCCGTCAAAGTATTTGCCGATCATCGCGACCGTGCGCGAAAGGAGATTTCCGAGATCGTTCGCAAGATCCGTGTTGATGCGGTTGATCAGCGCCTCGTTCGAGAATACGCCGTCCGAGCCGAAGGGGACCTCGCGCAGCAGGAAATAGCGGATCGCGTCCACGCCGTAACGATCGCAGAGCTTGACCGGATCGACGACGTTGCCCTTTGACTTGGACATCTTGCCGCCGTCGAGTACGAGCCAGCCGTGACCGAACACCTGCTTTGGCAGCGGGAGCCCCAGCGCCATCAGCATGATCGGCCAGATGATCGTATGGAAGCGCACGATCTCCTTGCCCACGATATGCACGTCGGCAGGCCAGAACTTCTTGTAGAGTGTGTCGTCGTCGCTTCCCCACCCAAGCGCCGTAATGTAGTTCGAAAGTGCATCGAGCCAAACATATACGACGTGTTTTTCATCAAATGTGACGGGAATCCCCCACTTGAAGCTCGTGCGGGAAACGCACAGATCCTCGAGACCGGGCAGCAGGAAGTTTTGCAGCATCTCATTGGCGCGGCTCGCGGGCTGAATGAAGTCCGGGTGCGTTTTGATGTGCTCGATGAGGCGGTCGGCGTATTTGGACACGCGGAAGAAGTAGCTCTCCTCCTCGACGAGCTCGACGGGGCCGCCGCAATCGGGGCATTTGCCGTCCACGAGCTGGCGTTCGAGCCAGAAACTCTCGCAGGGCGTGCAGTAGTGTCCCGTATAGCCGGACTTATAGATATCGCCCTGATCGTAGAGCTGCTTGAAGATCTTCTGCACGGCCTTGACGTGGTAGTCGTCGGTCGTGCGGATGAATTTGTCGTAGGAAATGTCGAGCAGCTTCCACAGGTCTTTGAAGCCGGCGACGATCTTGTCCACATATTGCTGCGGGGTCACGCCCGCGGCCTTGGCCTTGCGTTCGATCTTTTGGCCGTGTTCGTCCGAGCCGGTCAGGAAAAACACGTCATAGCCGTGCTGCCGCTTGTAGCGGGCGATGGCGTCGGTCGCGACCGTGCTGTATGCGTGGCCGATGTGGAGCTTGTCGCTCGGGTAGTAAATGGGGGTCGTGATGTAAAACGGTGTTTTCTCCTTACAATGGTCGCACATGGGGCAATCTTCCTCCTTATGATCGTGTCTGAGATTCCTTTGATCCGCCGCTTCTGCGGGAAGGCGATCCGCGTGCCGGACGGGCCGCCGACCGGATATAAAAAACGCATACCGCCCGCCGGGGACAGTATGCGCAAACAACAACGCCATGCTGCAAAAACCACCCTGCTTCCCCGCAAGCGCTGCGGAGGCACAAGTCCGCGCTGTATCGGGCGCGTCCCGCGTGGGCTCAGGGCGGATGAAACCGTTCGCCCAATCGCGGCTCGGGAGCCATGTTCGGCGGCGCGCTCCCGCAGATCTTTCACCAAACGATCCGCTCTCTTGTCACGGGATGCTTTCCGCGTACTCTTTCCGTCATTGCCAAGTGGTATCTTGGCGCGGAGCATGCGCCGTTTTTGCCCGCAATTCCGCGCTTCTTTCGGAACACATTATAGCATCGGGCAAAATTCCTTGTCAAGCAAGGCGAAACGGTGGTACACTACAAAAAAAGAGCGTTCACGATCCACGCCTCGCAGGAGAAGGGGATACCCTGTGCTGCGCGGACGTTTTTGCGTGCATTGCGCTGATTTAGGAGGAAAGCACCATGTATGTTGTCGCCGGGCTCGGCAATCCGGGTCTCATCTATCGCAAGTCCCGCCACAACGCCGGGTTTCAGGCGCTGGATGCGCTGGCGGGGCGGCTGCACATCCGCGTGACAAAGCGCGGCATGAACGGGCTGTACGGCGAGGGCGTTTACCGCGGGGAGCGCGTGCTGCTCGTCAAGCCCCAGACGTATATGAATCTGTCCGGCGACTGCGTGCAGAAGCTGCTGCATTTCTACAAGGTTCCGCCGGAGCATCTCATTGTGATGTACGACGACATCGATCTGCCGACGGGCTCGCTGCGCATTCGTGCGAACGGGAGCGCGGGCACGCACAACGGGATGCGTTCCGTCGTCGCCTGCGTCAACTCGGAAAACTTCCCGCGCATTCGCATCGGCGTAGGCAAGCAGGGCGAGGGCGAGCTGAAGGATTACGTGCTCGGCAAGCCGTCAAAGGCGGATCAGGCGCTGCTTGAGGAGACGTTTGAAAAGGCGGCCGAGGCTGCGGAGCTCATCATTGCCGGCGACATCTCGAAGGCGCAGATGCGATTCAACAAAAAGCACGAGGGACGGTAGTTCCTTTCTTTTAGAAAAAAGAAA
>HF985485.1:0-1419 GCA_000432015.1 Clostridium sp. CAG:1024
GCTCTCGGGCGAAAGCATCGCAGAGGTGTTCGCATCCGCGGGCGTACCGCTGCTGCGCGCAGACAATGCCCGTATCCTCGGCTGGCAGCGCGTGCGCGAATATCTTGCCGCCGCAGAGGACGGCACGCCGCGGCTGCGCATCATGGCAAACTGCGAAAACCTCATTCGGACGCTGCCGCTGCTCACCTTTGACGAGCACAACGCGGAGGACGTCGCGGGAAACGCTGAAGACCACGCGGCGGAGGCGCTGCGCTACGGGCTCATGTCCCGCCCGGTGCAGGCGCGGCAGCAACAGCGGCGGCAGCCGCTGCGCTACGATCCCTTTGCCGTGCCGAAACGGCAGGGAAGCGTGTTTCAGGGACTATGAAAGGAACGAGTATCATGCAACCAATACCCACACAAACGGAGGAAAAGCGCGCGCTGTATGAGCGTGCCATGGCGCTCTTTTCCGAGTTTCGCAGCGCGTACCTCCCGGAATGGGAGCGGCTTTCGAACTGCGAACAGATGTACCGCGGAAATCATTGGCACGACATTCCCGAGACGGACGCATCCGAGCCGCGGCCCGTCACGCCCGTGATCCAGTCCACGATCGAGAACATCGGCGCGGATCTGATGGATCGCATTCCGGACGCGGTCATTGCGCCGGAGAGCGCCAGGGACCGGAACGTGGCGCGCGTCGTCGAGGCGGTCATCCGGCAAAACCATGACGCAGCCTGCTACCCGCGCGAATACCGCAAGCTCGTCCACGATCTGCTCGTCGGCGGCTATGCGGTGCAGGAGGTCGGCTACGACCCCGCGGAAAACGGCGGCCTGGGCGGCGCGTTCGTCAGGCATGTGGACAACCGAAGCATCCTGTTCGACCCGCTCGCCGCGGCGTTTCAGGAGGGGCGCGCGGTGTTTAAGATCAAGCTCTGCACGCGCCGCTGGATCGAGGAACGCTTTCCCGCCCATGCGCCGTTTCTCACGGACGACGCCTACCGCGCTTCGGATACGGCGGAGGATCCGACGCTTGCGCAGGACCGGCGCAATACGCTTCTGCTCATCGAGTTCTGGGAACGGGAATACGACGCAGAGACGGGCATGAGCCGCGTACACATGGCGCAGATCGCGGGCGGCCGCGTACTGACGGACAGCAGGGACGAAAAGCCCGAGGGCTATTTCCGCCACGGGATGTATCCCTTTGTGCTGACGCCCCTGTTTCCGCGGCGCGGCTCCGCGCTCGGCCTCGGCATTGTGGACATGTTCGAGACACAGCAGCGCTATGCGGATAAGCTCGATCAGATCGTGATGAAAAACGCGCTCATGGCCTCGCACAACAAGCTCCTCGTCACGGAGGCATCCGGCTTTGACCCGGACGATCTCCGGGACTGGTCAAAGGAGGTGCATCGCGGCGAAAGCCTCGGCGGCGTGACATGGTTC
>HF985485.1:1462-5193 GCA_000432015.1 Clostridium sp. CAG:1024
CATCATCGGCTATATCGACCGCATCCGCGACAACATCAAGCAGGACAGCGGCGCAAACGACTTTTCCCGCGGCATGGGCGGCGGCGGCATTACGGCGGCTTCCGCGATCGAGGCCATGCAGGAGATGTCAAACAAGCGCTCGCGCATGATCTCGCGCCAGCTCCACGAGGCGTTCCGCGACGCGGTGCGCATGGAGATCGAGGTCGAGCGGGAATTCAATTATTTCTCCCGCACGGTCAACGTGCTGGAGGACGGCGAATCCGTCGAGCGCACGTTTGAAAGCGCCATGCTCGAACGCGAGGCGCCGGGCGGCGTATATGTGCCGATTGAATTCTACATTCGCGTCCGCGCCCAGCAGGAGACGAAATACAGCGCGTCGAGCCAGAACGAGCTTGCGCTCAAGATGCTCGCCGCGGGCATCATCGATCCCGCGCAGGCTGCGGAGCTCATGGTATTCGAGGGCAAGGAGCAGGTGCTCAAGGAACTGCGCGAGCGGCAAAGCGCGCAAACGGAACAAGCAAAGCATCAGGGAGGAACGAACGAATGAAAAGCAATATCGAACAGGCAATGGGAAACAAGGCCGCTGCGCACGATCGCGGCGCGGACGGAGAGGCGGAATTTCAGCAGCTTGCGGAGGCGCTCACGGAGCTGATGGCGGAGACGGCGCTTCCGGCGGACTTTGACATTGAGCGCGCGTGCGAGGACACGGCGTTTGCAAAGCTGCTGCTCGAGCTGCCGCCCATGGCTGCGGTGCGGGTCTATGCGGCGGAGCAGCGCGCGGGGCAGGCCGAGGAAAACGCAAAAAACAACGCCGCGGAAACCCTGCGCAGGCGCAGCGGACTGCCGCGCATCGAGCGGGCGGGCGGCGCGGTGCGCGCGGAGCCGGATTATATGTCCATGTCCTCGGAGGAGTTCCGAAAGCTCGAGCAGCAGCTCAAGCGTGCCAGCCGCGCAGGCAGGCAGGTCCGCATCTGAACAGCAACGCATAAAGGAGGAATCACATGAGCATCCAAACGACTCTCAACACCGGCGCTTCGGCGCATTTCAACAAAACCTTTTACGACAAGAAGCTCCTCGAGACGGCAAAGACCCGTCTCGTCCACGCGAACTTCGGCCAGAAGCGCAGCATTCCGGAGCATCAGGGCAAGCGCGTCGAGTTCCGCCGCTATGAGCTGTTCACGCCGGACGCGGACAAGCTCACCCTGGAAGAGGGCGTGACCCCGGACGGCCAGAACCTTGAGCAGACGCATGTGGAGGCGGAGGTCCGCCAGTACGGCGCATATATCGAGGTCACGGATCTGCTGTCAAAGACGGCGTTCGACAACGTGATCAACGACGGCGCGGAGCTGCTCGGCGAACAGCTCGGCACGGTCATCGAGTGGGTGACGCGCGACGCCATGTGCGCAGGAACGAACGTTCAGTACGCAGGCGGAAAAACGAACCGCCTGTCCCTCACGTCCGCGGACAAGCTGACGGTCGCGGACATCCGCCGCGCCGTGCGCACGCTGAAAAAGGCCAAGGCGCGCATGTTCACGAGCTCGGAGGACGGAAGGACGAGAAAGCCGCACTTTATCTGCATCTGCTCGCCGGACGCGACCTATGACCTTCAGAGCGATGCGCTCTGGCAGGACGTGTCGAAATATGCGGGCGCAGAGCAGCTCTATTCCGGCGAGATCGGCAGACTGTTCGGCGTTGTGTTCGTCGAGAGCACCGAGGCCAAAGTCTTTTCGCAGAGCGTATACACGACCGTCGCCTCGCACAGCGCGAACGACGATACCGTGACGCTTGCGTCCATGAGCGACACGGCGGCAGCCTATCTTGTGCCCGGCGCAAAGATCAGGATCGGCACGGCGGAGCATACCGTCAAGAGCGCGGACGCGGCGAACCGGACCGTGACGCTCAGCGCCGCCGTTTCCGCGGCCATTCCGGCGGGGACGGCCGTGTACAGCGAGGACGCGGGCGCGCTCGACGACAACAAGAAGGGGATGGACGTCCACGGCACGCTCGTGTTCGGCGCAGACGCCTACGGCGTGATCGACGTCGCGGAGGGCGGCGCCCTGCGCACGATCATCAAGCCCTGCGGCAGCGCGGGTGCGGCGGATCCGCTCGAGCAGCGCTCGACCGTCGGCGCAAAGGTCGAAGCCTACACGGCGGCGATCCTGAACGACTTGTGGATCGTGCGCATCGAGCACGCGGTCACGCTGTAACGCGCAGGTCTGAAGAGTCTGCACGGGGGAGGGCGGGCGATGCGGCCCGTTCTCCCGCCCCAGAAATACGGACGGACAAGAAACCGGACGCAAATCAACGACAGAAATACAGGAGGAACCATTATGCAATACATCACGGAACAGGAGATCGAACGCATCACCTCGGACACCTGCGCGGCGCTTGCGAAGGAAAAGAAGGTCTGCCTGCGCATCGAAGCGGCGCACGGCGAAGCATACTGGGAGGGCGGCATCAACGGGCATTTTTTCCGCATCCGCACGGGGGAGCCGGTCGAGGTGCCGGAATCGCTCGCTCGGCTCATCGCGGACAGCGCAAAGACGGAGCGTCTTGCAAAAAAGCGCGTCTCGGCCTACGCCTCCGGCGGCGGCAAGCGCGTCGGCTGAGGGGGCGGGCTATGACGCTACAGGAACTGCTGACCTCGGCCTTGCAGCAGCTCGGCCGCGGCACCGATGCGCAGACGCTCGAAAGCTGGCGGGACAAGCTCACGCGATACCTGAACGACGCGGTCGACGATCTTGCCGCGGTCATTCGCCCGCGCCGCACGGATACGGCCGCGCTCGAAAACGGCGTGCTCCGGCTCTCCGCGCTTCCGCGCCGCTGCATCAAGGTGCTGTCCGTTGCGCGCGGAGACAAGCGCTATCCGTTCTATTACGGCACGGGGACGGACAACATCCGCGTGCCGGGACTGAAGGACGGCGACGTCCTTGTCTGCTACCGCTACGCGCCAGAGCACATGCAGGCGGACACGGACGAGCCGGATCTGCCGAAGGGCTGCAATACGGACGGCCCGCTCCTGCTGTACGCGGTGGGGCGCGAGCGCGCCATGGGCGACGCGGTCTCGCTCGGCGCGGCGCGGAGCTGCTTTGAGCTGTACAACCTTGCAAAACGCGGTCTGCGCTGTCATGCGGGCGAGAACGACGCCTATGCCATCGTCAATCGCTATTGAAGGAGGGCGTTTTCTATGACCTTGCAGCTCTACCGCATCCCGCGCTTTCTCGGCATCAACGAGAGCGAGTGTGAGAACAACATTGATCCGGGGGAAAGCCCCATGGCGCGCAACATGGACACCGAGGGCGGGCGGCTGCGCGTGGCGGACGGCTATGTCCATCACGCGTCCGCCGCATTCCCCGCGCCGGACGAGATCCGCCGCATGACGGTCTGGAGAAAAAACGGGACGCGGCGCTTTGTGCTGTTCACCAAGACGGGGCTTTCCGCATTCACGGAGGGCGGAGCAGCGTTTTCGGACATCGGTTCCCTGCCCGCGGGCAAAACCCTCGATTCCGCACAGGAGGATTTCCTCCCGCTCAAAATCGGCAGCACGGAGATGCTGCTTGCGGCAAGCGGCGTGCGCGGCATTCAGAAATGGGACGGGAGCGCCGCGTCCGTTTCGGACTTCGGCAGCGAGGCGCTGCTCTCGAACGTTCCCGTGCGCTATGTCGAGCTGTATTACAGCCGGCTGTTCGCAGCGGGGGACGCGGAGCATCCCTCCCGGCTCTACTGGAGTG
>HF985486.1 GCA_000432015.1 Clostridium sp. CAG:1024
AGCAGGAAGCTCTGCTTTTGTATCAATGAGATAGCGGATAACATTTGCTTTAGGGACTCTTATCATACGCTTTCCGATTCTAAGATGTCTGATGCAGCCGTCCTTCAATAAACGATAAACAGCGTGTCTGCTAACTCCAAGCATCGTCTGAACTTCACAGCATTTGAGCATTTCAGGATAATCCGAAAACATAATCTTGTAGTATTCTGCAAATTCACTTTTTTTCATGTAATGCACGATCCTTTCTATCATGTTATGTATAGCCTGCTAAAGAGCAGGCAGGTTATTATCGTTTGGTATTTTTCTTTTTGGAGATGTAGTAGTCTTTTCCGTTCATGCCATTACAGAACATACAGCGCTCTCGCGGTTGGTCTGGATTTATGATGGTAAGCTCGTATCCGCTTTCAAGATACTGACCCGCACATCTCGGACAGAGTGTTCTTATATCATTTGGAATATTCTTTCTCATTTTGCAAGTCCGACGCTGATGCTCAGCGCCTTGTCTACCTCCTTCATTTTTTCTTCGTCAAGGGTTCCGATCAGAGCCCGGAGTCTGTATTGGTCGATGGTCTGCACCTGCTCCAGAAGGATTAAAGAGTTCTCTTTCAAGCCACAGTCGGTTTTAGCCAATACATGAGTAGGCAGCGTAGGCTTGTCCAGCTTACTTGTCAAGGGAGCTACAATAGTTGTGGTACTGTTCTCGTTTCCTGCATCGTTCTGGATAATCAGAGCTGGGCGAAAACCGTTTTGAACTGACGTTACTTGTCCTTTCTCGTCACGAATCTTCTTGTCGAATTTGGTTACATAGATTTGTCCACGAAGTACATTTGCCATGGGGTATCCTCCTTAAATTGTTATGTATGCAGGGCAAAGCAGTTAGCGATGCCCCGCTGCATATCAATTGCGTGTCTATTTGTTCGCAACACCCCGACACGCAGGGCGACCATCAAACAGCTGACAGCGTATCAGCCTCATGGGATTTCATCCCCTCCGAGGTTCTCTCAGAGCTGCCCCCATTGCTTGCGACGGTTTGTTCACGCTCGAACTGTGGCTGGACAGAAGTATCTGCCCACTCCGAGTTATGGCCGCACAGGGAGCTGCCCTGTGCTCATAGCAGTTGTTTCTCGCTCGCACCTTACGGTGGTCTTGGCGCATCCGCTATTGTGGCTTTCCGTGCAATCGGCGGAATGGGAAAAGTATTTGATGGTCTTTCTATTTAGTTGTCAAAGTTCTATGAGGGGGATTGCTTCCCAAGGTGAGTCTCTGTATTCGTGTGTCGGCTCCTGGAAGAACCCCCTCACTTACTAGCCAACGAGAAGGCCAAAAATATAAGGTTCAAACAAATTTTTTATTTTTCTTTTGATGACTGCGATTCTTTGGGATATTGCAGGCTGTGAAATTCCTATACGCCCAGCAATTTCGGGCTGTGTGAGACCACACATCATCCAAAACAATATTTGCTTACTATCAGATGATAATGAGTTGACTATGTTAAAAAGCTCTTGGTTCTCGATATTATCAATCCATGTGTCCTCATCAAAAGAGCAGTTTTCAGACGCGGAGAAGGTTGGAAATTCATCCATATCCATGTAATGCGATTCCCCGGTCACGCGATCATAGGCAGTCATTTCTTCTATTTCCGCTTTATGTGCGAGGTCATTTCTGTTTGATCTAAATACAGACAGGTCGAATTCATACATTTCTCGAATTGAATCTTCTGACATTCCTGCCGCACGATATTTCTTTGCAAGCGCTTTTTGCTCTCTCATAAACCTTTGTCTCATTGCGCTGTGGTTGTATTTCATTTGTTACCTCCGAATTTCTGAATTATTGTGAAGTGAGTTTTCAGAAATCCGAAGGCGGCGGAGCACGAATCATCCTGTTTCCTTTCCGCCCGATAAGCTGCGGGAAGGACAGATATATGGCTCGATACTCCTATGCCTGAAAAAGAGTGCAGAAAAGTGAGGGTATCGATATGCTTATTCCGTTCTTTGAAGTTAGAACAGAAACCATATATCGTATCCTTTGCCCTTAATGCATATCAGGCTTAGATATTTTGTTTTGAAATAAAAGAAACCACCGGAAAGACGGAGCTCGTTAATGAACCCTATCTAACCGGTGGCTTCACAATTTTCTTGGCATTGCCAACCGTTACGAGTACCCATCTCATATGGTTTTATAAAAGCCGCTATTTCAGACCGACCATACTGTTGTGGTACTTCTTATTTAATTGTTTTCTTTTATCTGTGCAAGCTATACTGTCCTTGTGGCGCAGTAATTTCCAACAAGTTTTTTCTTCGGGTTATTTTCCTCATAACCATAGCAGTTCCGCAGTTAGGACATATAATCCGCACATATCCGTTTTCATCACTAATCCCGGAGACCGGTTTTAAGCAGTTTGGACACCCCCAGGTAATGATGAAGGTATTATTCATTCATAAACACCTCGCTCTCTATCAAGATGCATCTTATCAAATTACTTTAGATCAGCTCTAATCAATAACAGATATCATATAGGCATCATCAAAAAAATATCTTTTCCTCACTCGTTATCAAAAACATATATACAAACCATAGATATCCGCTGAGTATTCGATATATAGCTGCATCAGAGGCGGATAACTTTATTTTTTATACCCTTGGGTATATCCGAAAGGCGGCAGCGGTTCTTCACTCCTTACACTTTCAGCTTGGGATCGATTGACAAGCAGGTAGCATTTTGCCGCATGTCAAATCCGCAACGACCATATTGGTTTCAAAAGGATTCAGATCGTACTCGGCACATTCTACGGGAGCATAGAGTGTTTTCATATCTATATAGACAGAATGATGTGCTTTTCTTTGCAGGCATAGTTTTACTCCAAATCCTTTAATACTTTTACCGCTATGCCTTGTATTTCAAAGGTCTCATAGCTAAGATCTACCGTGCGCACCTTGAACTTATCGTTTTCAGGCACAAGGTCTATATACTTGCCGTCCGAATGTGGTCTAAATCTTTTGAGAGTGGCATCTTCGTTATCTATGAGCGCTACGATGATCTGTCCAGCGTCAGCATAGTTCTGCTGTCGGATAATAACGAGATCCCCGTGGTTGATCGCTGCTCCTATCATGGATTCCCCATTTGCTCTAAGGGCGAAGAATTTTCCTGCACCAAACCAAGAAGATGGGACTCTTACATATTCCTCAATATTTTCTTCGGCATACTTTGGGATACCACAGGATACATTCCCCAGGATGGGAAGGCTTATGGTTGTTTGATTTGTTTCTTTCATTGCCTTCGTGGAATACTTGCCTCGACCGTTAACTTCTATCATTCCGTGCTCTTTCATATAGGTTATATACCTATACACGGTTGTATGCGGTATGCCGGTATCTCTCACCATATCGCTCATCGACGGAGAGTACCCTGTTTTTTGCTGAAAGTCGTTGATGTATTGTTCAAGTTTTACAAAATACTCCTGCTTATACGGCTTCACATCGTACACCTCTTTTCCAATAACGGAATTTAACTTCCGTTATAGTTAGAGTATAGCTCAGCCACAGAAACACGTCAACAATTATTTTTCAACTTGTTTAGGTTTTCCTCGACACTGCCACGAACCAATTCTTTGATCTGACCCTATTACAATAAATTTGTACAGGAAAGCCGGGCAGCCAGTCCGGCTTTCTTTCC
>HF985487.1:0-1955 GCA_000432015.1 Clostridium sp. CAG:1024
CCGATCCCGTCCCGTGTCGGACCCCGGACGGTGCGGAGGGGCTGACCGTGCGCGCGGACGACCTGCGCGGCCTGTATCGCTGCCGCACGGCAATGGAGATCCTTCTGCCCGTCGCGGAGGGCATACCCGCGTCGCCCGAGGCCGTTGCCCGTGCGTTTTCTCCCGCGCCCGCGCTGCCGTACCGCTTGGAGCTGCGCGGTTATGCGGGCGACCGCAGAGCGTTCCTTCTCGAGACCGTGCGGCTGCTCGGCGGAAAAAACAATCCCTCGCACTATGCGTCGGAACTGCGCGTCGTCGTGTCCGGGAACAGCGCAGCGCTGTATGAAAAGCCCTGCAACGTCGCCGATACGCGCTATCTCTATCGGAAACAGGCCATACCCGCGTCCATCCATCCCGCGACCGCGGCCTGCCTTGTCCGCTATGCAAGAACTCATGCGGGAACGACGAACCCGCATCCCGTCGTGCTCGACCCCTGCTGCGGCAGCGGCACGCTCCTGTTCGAGCGGGAACGTCTTTCGCCCTGCAAGCATCTGTTCGGCGTGGACCTGACCCCGCTTGCCGTGCGCGCAGCCAGGGAGAATGCCGAAGCGGGCGACAGCCGCGCCCGTTTTATCCAGAAGGATTGTCTGTCCTTCACGCCGCGCGAGCCCGTGGACGAGCTGTATGCGAACCTGCCCTTCGGCAACCGCGTCGGCACCCACGAGGACAATACCGCGCTGTATGCGGGGCTTGTTCACCGCTTGCCGGATTGGCTTTCCGCGTCGGGCTTTGCTCTGCTCTACACGATGGAGTATCGCCTGCTCGAAACCTGCTTAAAGCGCGAGCCGCGGCTCAGGATCATCGACCGCACCGCAACGGAGGCGGGCGGGCTTACGCCGCATGTGTTTCTCGTGCGCAGAGCATAGCCGAATCCCCGCGCTCTGAAACATGAAAAGACGTCGATCGCGCTTCACGACCGGCGTCTTTGCGTATATGCTTATTTTTGCTGCTCCCGCTTCCGCACGCGGATGTACATGTCCACGCCGCCTTCCGCGTCGCGCTCCTCGATCTCGACGCACATGCCCGCTTCGTTGAGCTGCGCTGCGGCCTGGCGCACCGTGTTCAGGAACAGGCGGTAATCCCGCAGAAGCCGGAACATTCTGGGCTTTTGCTGCGGCGCAGCGGTCGTGAGCATCCGCTCCACGAGGCGTTCCGTTTCCTTTACGGTCAGGCCGCGGTCGCGGATCTCCCGGATCGCGTCGAGCTGGAGCGCGCCGTCCTGGAGCTTCAGCAGCGCGCGGGCATGGCGCTCGGACAGTCCGCTGCGCGCTGCTTCTTCGCGCACCGCATCCGGAAGCGTAAGAAGGCGGATCTTGTTCGCAATGAACGACTGGCTCTTACCGAGCCGCTCTGCAAGCTGTTCCTGCGTGAGCCCGTAGCGGCGCAGAAGCGTTCGGTAGCACTCGGCCTCCTCGATGTAATGGAGGTCGCGGCGCTGCACGTTTTCGATGAGCGCCATCATCGCGCTCTGTTCCTCGGGCGTCTGCTGCACGATGCAGGGGATCTCCTTCATGCCGATCAGACGGCAGGCGCGAAGCCGCCGTTCCCCCGCGATGAGTTCATAGCCGCCCGTGACGCGCCGCACGGTCAGGGGCTGGATCAGTCCTGCCTGCTCGATGGAGCGCCCGAGCTCGCGAAGCCCCTCCTCGTCGAACGTCTGCCGCGGCTGGTTTGGGTTCGGCCGAATGCTCGCCTCCGGAACGAGGAGCAGCTGCCGCGCGCGCGCAGGCGTTTGCCACACCTCCGCCGGCAATCCAAACAACGCCATAAAATCGTTCACCCCCTGCTGTGTGCTGCTAAGGGGAAAGATTCTACGCCCGCCTGTCCGCTTCCTGCGCGCTCGACAAAGGTAGTCCCGATACGGGAAAGCCCGCGCGGTTTCGCAGCGTGTCGTTTATATCAGCAGGAGCGAAGCG
>HF985487.1:2019-2994 GCA_000432015.1 Clostridium sp. CAG:1024
TTGCGCCTGACCCGTACCGCGCCGAAGTAGAGCGCGACCTCATAGAAGATCGTCTCGGAGGAGCCCATGAGCACGCTCGCACGCATCCCGATGGCGGAATCCGGCCCGAAACGTTCGAACAGATCGCTGATCACGGCGAGCGCCGCACTTCCGGAAAACGGCCGGATGAACAGCAGCGGCAGCAGCTCGGATTGCAGCCCGATGCGGTTCGTCAGCGGTGAAAGCAGTGCGGAGAACCGTTCGACGAGCCCGCTTGCACGCAGCGCGCCGATCGCGATGAGCATGGCGGCAAGGTTCGGGAGAATGCGGTACAGCACGGGCAGGCCCTCCGCCGCGCCCTCGGCGAAGGCTTCATACACATTCACACCGCGAAACAGCGCATACAGCACGACGCCCGCAATGAGCAGCGGAACGATCGCGCTGCTCACGGCTGCGTCCCCGAACGGATACAGGCGGTATGCGCGCCTGCTGCCGGACGCGGTTTTCTGCCCTTTCGCACGATCAACAGGCGGCAAAGCGCGACCGCGGCGAGCGTTGATGCAAGGGAGGCAAGCAGCGAGGGCAGCACGGGAGCAGCGGGGGCTGCGCTTCCGCCGGCCTGCCGGAGCGCGATCAGGCCTGTGGGAAGGAGCTGCAGGGCGGACGCGTTCACCGCCACGAGCGCGCACATTTCCTCCGTTGCTCGGCCGGGATGCGGGTTTTCTTCTTCCAGAAGGCGCATGGCCTCGAGGCCAAAGGGCGTTGCGGCGTTTCCGAGCCCCAGCATATTGGCAGAAAGGCACAGCGCGATCGCACCGGACGCCTTGCCCGGACGCGGAAACAGAAAGCGGATGACGGGCGCAAGGGCTTTTGACAGCGACTCCATGAGCCCTGCGCGCCGCGCTACGCCGAGCACGCCGAGAAAGAGCAGGTATGCGCCCGCAAGCTCCAGGCAGAGCCGGACCGCCTCCCCCGCAGCGCTCATGATCGCGGCGG
>HF985488.1 GCA_000432015.1 Clostridium sp. CAG:1024
TGCAATTCAGCCAGCAGATCCCGCAGCATCGCGATCTGCCGGGCGGTCTGCGCCTCCATCATGTCATACAGGCGGTTTTCCTCCGTCAGCTTCAGCCATCTTGCGCGCTGTGCATTCTCTGCTGCCAGAACGTCGCCGGTATCACGCAGCTCATCCCTTGTCAGCTCCAGCTCCTTTCGGATCTGATTCAGCGCGGAGATGTCCTCCTTCCAGAACACCCAGCCGTGGCGCAGCTTGTGCCGCTTCAAAAGCGTATCGTCGCCCAGATGGACGGTATCCTGCTGCATCTGCCGCAGCTCGCTTTGCGGCAAAGCCCCCTGCATAGCAACAGACACATATTTTGAGCGAAACACATGATTCGTAATCTGAACAGGTAAGCTCGTTGCCTCAAAAAGTTCGTCGTATCCGAGGTTGGACTGAATCAGCCCGCATTGAATGCAGCATTCCAGGATGCTCGCAAAGATCAGGCACTGCGAAACCGTCATATCGCCCGCAAGCACCCAGACCCAATG
>HF985489.1 GCA_000432015.1 Clostridium sp. CAG:1024
CAACGAGCGCGTGGTAGATCTTTTTCAGCCGGTGCTCGCGAAACAGCGTCTCCAGCGTGTCGCGCATCGCGGGCGTTCGCGCAAAGAGCACGAGTCCCGTCGTGTTCGCGTCGAGCCGGTGGACGGGATACAGCTCCGGAAACAGACTCGAAAGCTCCGAGAGCAGCTCGCCCTCGACCTCAACGCCCACACGTTTGTCCACGACGAGCATGGAATCGTCAAGGTATACGCCGCTGCACACGGAAAATGCGGGCAGCACCGCCATGCCCGCGGGAAAACGATTCCAGAATGCACCGTGCGGCACGGAGAAAAACGTCATGCGTTCTCCGAGCGTCGGGTGCTCGATGGTGAGCGCATATGCCCAGAGGCAGATCTGCGTGCGCACGGGCGCAGCTTCGCCGCGCGCAGCGGCAACGGCCGCGGGATGATAGCGCTGGTCGCCCACGATCGGCAGTCCCGCATGGGACAGCTGCACCCGGATCTGGTGCGGGCGGCCCGTGTAAAGCGAAATGTCCACGAGCGACTGCCCGTTTGCAGTACCGATGGTCTCATAGGACAGCTTTGCGAGCTTCGCGCCCGCCGTTCCCTCCGGCACGACGAAGGACGAATGCGTGCGCTCGTCCTTGCAGAGCCAATCCGTGAGATAGGCGGCGGGTTTCGCTGCGCCGTCCGTGATCGCTGCGTAGCGTTTCTTTGCGGTATGGGATTTGAACTGCGCAGTGAGGCGCGCTGCCGCCTTGCTCGTTTTTGCAAAGACCATCACGCCGCCGACCGGGCGGTCAAGACGGTGGACAAGCCCGAGATAGGCCTCGCCCGGTTTGTTGCCCGCCTCGCGCAGATACCCCTTTGCGATGGAGAGCAGGTCGGGGTCGCCCGATGCGTCCGCCTGCACGGGCAGGTTCTGCGGTTTTTCGAGCACAAGCAGGTGATTGTCCTCATAGAGCACGGTGAGCCCATGCTTTTTTGCAAGGTCTCGACGTTCGTTTCGATCTTCCATCGGCGGATCCTTTGCTGCGGACATTGCCGCGCGGTTTTGGCTTTTAGAGCGATTTCGGCGTCCAGCGTCCGCTTGCGCCGCAGGGAAGCACGAGCCCGTCGCGGCGGATGGGAAGCCCCACCTCGCCGGAGGCGGCGTTCCCGCCGGGAAGCGCAACGTCCAGCACGTTTTTCAGCACCTGCGGGGCAAGCCCCGTGGTGTACGAATTGATGAGGAAGAACAGCGGCTCGTCCGAGAGCAGCCGCACCGCGTCCTCACAGAGCGGCTAGAGCTGATCGCACGAGCGCATAGAGCTGATCCTCGATCTTCCACATTTCTCCGCCGGGGCCGCGTCCGTAGCTCGGCGGATCCATGAGGATGCCATCATAGCGATTGCCGCGGCGCTGTTCGCGCTTGACGAGCTTGACGCAGTCGTCCACATAGTAGCGCACCGGCGCATCCGAAAGCCCGCAGGCGGCTGCGTTGTCCTTTGCCCAGGCGATCATGCCCTTGGCCGCGTCCACATGCACGACCTCCGCCCCCGCACGAAGGCAGGCACAGGTCGCGCCGCCCGTATAGCCGAACAGATTCAGCACGCGCGGCCGGCGTCCCGCCTGCACGGCGGGCTCGATGCGGCTGCGCATCCAGTCCCAGTTCACCGCCTGCTCCGGGAACAGCCCCGTGTGCTTAAAGCCTGTCGGCCGCACCACAAACGTCAGATCGCGATAGCGGATGCGCCAGCTTTCGGGAAGCTGCCGGAAAAACTCCCACGCGCCGCCGCCCGTGCTGCTGCGATGGTAGACCGCGTCGCAGGGCGGATCGTCCCGCATGGGCCAGATCGCCTGCGGGTCGGGCCGCAGCAGCGTCACGTCGCCCCAGCGTTCCAGCTTGTTGCCGCCGCCCGCGTCGAGCAGCTCGTAATCTTTCCAACCGTCCGCAAGATACATGGTCGTTTCCTCCGCTCTTTCAGGCGTTTTCGTTCGTGTCGGGCTTTTTCCGCTTGCTCTCGCGGAAGCCGTCGATCAGCACGGCGAAAAGGCCGAGCAGGATCGTAAGATAATAGGTGAGCGCGCGCCAGATCAGCATTCCCACAAGGCGGGAATCGCCGAAATACCGCGAAAAGATCGCATAGAACCCGCCCTCGGTCGCAATGGATGCGCCGGGCAGCGGGATATACGCCACGCTGATGGACAGAGCGGCCTGCATGAGCGTCATGATGCAGACGTTCACCTCGGAAAAACCGAGACCGCGATACACAAAATACGTCGTGGAAAGGTATGCCGCGACCTCAACGAGCGCGGTAAACACGATAAACACCATGTCGCGCCTGTGCTGCAGGGCAAACGTGACCGCCTGCTTATAATCGGACACAAAGCCGTCCCATGCGGCGCGCATCTTCTCCGCGCGCTCCGGACGCTTTTTCAGCAGCGTCCGGCCGAGAAAGCCGATGACCCCGTTGCCGCCGCGCTGCACGATCGCAGGCCGGATCATGAGCAGGATGCCCGTAAACGCGCAAAAGGCGTGGAGCAGGTATCCGAAAATGAACATGATGAAGATCGTCGTGCTCTCCGAAAGCAGCAGACCGCTGCAAAGCACAAACCCGAGCGCGCCAAAGACCGTGAGCGCGATGTGCCAGGCCATGAACTTGACCATGAGCACGCTCGTCGACGTGCCGACATTGATGCCGCGGCTGCGCATCTGAATGATCTGAAACGGCTGCCCGCCCGATGCGAGCGGGGTCAGCGCGCTGTAAAAGAAGCCGATCATCGTCGTGATCACGCCGTCGAACAACGACTGCGGCACGCCCATGTCGCGGCAGGCGATGAGATACATGACCGTATCCCCGAGATAATAGACGAGCACAGCGGCAAGCGCGCCGAGCAGCCAGAGCGGCGACATTTGCCGCAGCACGTCGTCGATGTTCTGAACGTCCGGATCGAGCAGCGCAAAGCCGACGAGCACCGCGACGGTGAGCAGCACGACGAGGATCCGTTTGAGCGTTCCCTTTTTCTTCTGCTTCGTTTCCAATCGTTCTCCCGGCCGTCCGGTCCGGCAAACGCCCGCGGGACGGCATTGTTTCTTCTTTACCCAAATATCTTAGCATAGAATCCCCGCACCGTAAAGAATCGGAAGCGGCCGGGGGCATTGAAAGAATCTTAAAGTTTTGTTACAATTAGGTGAAAATGGGGAATTCTGTGGGAAACGTTGGAGGTGGCTGTTCAAAATGACTACCGCAAACTGGCTTGGGATCGCGGGCGGCCTGTCGCTCTTCCTGTACGGCATACGGCTCATGTGCGACGGCATCGAGCTCATCGCGGGCGCGCGGCTCAAGTCCATTCTCGAAAAGCTGACGCGCAACCGCTTCCTTGCGCTGCTGGTCGGCGTTTCGATCACGGCGATCATCCAGAGCTCAAACGCGACCACCGCCATGACCGTCGGCTTTGTCAACGCGGGGCTGATGGAGTTCTCCCGCGCTTCCGGCATCATCTTCGGTGCGAACGTCGGTTCCACTGCGACGGGACTTCTCATCGCGCTGAACATTGCGGACATTGCGCCGCTGCTCTCCTTCCTCGGCGTGGTCGCGATGCTGTTCTTCAAGGAACGCCGCGTGCGCAGCGCCGGCCAGATCGTCGCGGGCCTCGGCATTCTGTTCCTCGGCATGACGCTCATGAAACAGAACATGACGCCGCTGTCCACGGAGGCCTGGTTCACGAGCCTCATGCTCTCCTTCTCGGAAAAGCCCCTTCTTGCAATTCTCACGGGTGTGATCTTCACCTCGATCGTGCAGAGCGTTTCCGCCTCCGTCGGTATTCTGCAGGCCATGGCCATGGCGGGCGCCGTCACAAGTCTCGGCCAGGTCGCATACGTCATCCTCGGCATGAACATCGGCTGCTGCATCGCGGCCGTCACCGCAGCCATCGGCGGCACGCGCGACGCAAAGCGCA
Source organism: Clostridium sp. CAG:1024 (assembly GCA_000432015.1). Classification (GTDB taxonomy): domain Bacteria; phylum Bacillota; class Clostridia; order Christensenellales; family CAG-138; genus CAG-1024. Next base: position 3,922 of record HF985489.1, read on the forward strand.
CGGCCTGCATCCATGTGCTGTTCAACGTGTTCTCCTGCATTCTCTTTCTTCTGCTCTGGAGTCTTTCTCCGCTGCCCGCCTGGATCGCATCGCTGTCGGACAACGTGGTGCTGCAGATCGCCTATTTCAATACGATCGAAATGCTGGGCGGCGTCATCGTGTTCTTCCCCTTTCTGCCGCTCATGGAAAAGCTCGCCTGCGTGCTCATCCGCAGGGAGGACAAGCCCGCGGAGGGCCCGCGCCTCATGCATATCCGCAGAATGGATCTCGGCATGACCTCCATTGCGGTCGAGCAGGCGCAGGCGGAGGTGGAGCGTATGTTCCAGCTTGCCTGTAAGAACCTGCACATGGCCTGCGCTGCGATGTTTGACCGACGGCGCAACAGCGATGACCTTACGACCATCGAGAAAAACGAGGAAACGCTCGACTTTTTGAACCGCGCCATCACGGAGGCGCTCATCGAGATCAACCGCGTCGAGCTGTCCGGCGAGGATGCGGCGATCATCGACCGAATGCACCACGTCATCCGCGACTATGAGCGCATCGGCGATCACTCGAACAACATCGCGGGCTATGTCGCGCACTGCCGGGAGAACGGGCTCCAGTTCTCGCAGCACGCGCAGCAGGAGCTTTCCGCGCTGACCGACCGCGTATACAAGATCGTCGATGAAGCGCATTCCTACATGAAGGACCCGCAGCTCGGCGGCATGGCGAGAATCGAGCGGGAGGAGCAGGACATCGACGACGAGGTCGAGCGTCTCCAGAATAACCACATCCGAAGGCTCGACGAGGGCCGCTGCACGGCAGACGTCGGAATGCTCTACATCGAGATCCTGACCGACCTGGAGCGCGTCGCGGATCACGCGCTGAACATCGCGGAGGCCGCCATCGTCAAGGGCGGCAAGCTTGCGAAAACGAAATAACGGCGCCGCGTTTGCGGATGCACGGACGGAGGATGCGGCATGGCACACACACCGGAACAGATCCGGACGATCCTTGCGGCGGAGGGACGAAAGGCCAACCGCGCGCTCGGGCAGAACTTTTGCACGGACGGCGCGCTGCTCGCTTCCTGCGTGGACGCGGCGGGGCTCGACGGGCTCCCCGTG
>HF985490.1:0-2040 GCA_000432015.1 Clostridium sp. CAG:1024
GCGATCACGACGACGTCCGTGCCGAGCTCGCCGAGCGTCTCATTCTTATACTGCTCGAGGAAATCGAGAACATTCATCCCGTCGCCCTTTTCGAGCTTGACCTGGCCGTGCTTCCATGCGCCGACCGCGTAGACGATGTGCGTATAGCCCTGCGTCTTCAGCGTTTCGAGCGCAGGCGCTTTTTCGCCGGTTTTGACCGTCACGCCCATGGCTTGCATGATCTCCGTATCCCGATCGATGCCGAGCTCGCCGATGCGGAAGGGGGGGATGACGTAGCGGACGATGCCGCCGAGCTTTTCCCGCTGCTCGAACAGCGTAACGTCTGCACCTTCGCGGCCGAGGAAGTAGGCCGCCGCCATGCCCGCGGGACCGCCGCCGATCACGGCAACGCGCACGCCGTCCTTCTTTTCGCACTTGGGTGCGAGCGTACCGATGACGTCATCAAAACCGCGGCGTGCCGCAACGAGCTTCGCGTCGCGGATGCGGACGCTTTCCTCATAGAAATTGCGGGTACACTTGTCCATGCAGTGATGACTGCAAATGCGTCCCGTGATGAAAGGCAGCGGGTTTTTCTCGAGGATGAGCCTGAGCGCAGCCGCATATTCGCCTTTGCCGACAAGCTCGATGTATTCGGGAATATCCTGATGGATCGGGCAGCCATGCGTGCAGGGCGCCGTGAAGCAGGAGGCCAGAGGGACTTTTTTATCGAGCTTGCGCTCCGGAATGGGCTTGACGGGCTTTTCGTTGCGCACGTCGCTCTTGCTGCGGGACGCAAGGTAGGCAACCTTGCCCACGGACACGCCGTCAAACGGCTTGTAGGGCTCGGACTTGAGCTGATCCGCCATCTGCGTGAGCCGCTGGTAGCCGCCGGGCTTGAGCAGTGTTGTTGCGAGCGTGATCGGCCAGATGCCGGCGTCGAACAACTCGACGATATTAAAGGTGTCGATGCCGCCGGAGAAGGAGAGCCGGAGCTGTCCGTCGAACTCCGCGCTGATGCGCTTGGCCATCTCGATGGTGAGCGGGTAGAGCGAGCGGCCGCTCATGTACATTTCACCGCTGGGCAGCTCGCCGCGCGTGACTTCGACAGGGAAGGTGTTGGACAGCTTGAGACCGAAGGTTACGCCGTTTTCCTGCGCCTTTGAGAGCAGACGCTTGAACATCGGGACTGCGTCGCGGTACTGGAGATCCTCATTGAAGTGGTGCTCATCGAACACGACATAGTCGAATCCGAGGTCGTCAAGGATCTTGCGCGCACTGCCGTAGCCCAGGATCGTCGGGTTGCACTTGACGAAGGTGTTGAGCTTTTTCGTATCGATGAGGTACGCAGCGATGCGCTCGATCTCCTGCGGCGGGCAGCCGTGCAGGGTAGAAAGCGTGATGGAGGTGCAGACCTTCGGGCTGATGGCGTCGATATACGCCTCATCAACGCCCGGAAGCTCCGCAAGATGCGCCTTTGCCCAGTCGCGGCACTCGTTCCAGATGGGGAGTTTGGAAGCATCCTTGAGGCCTTCGATGAAAGCGTCGATCTTGGGACTCGTGATGCCGGCATAGTCGTAGCCGACGCTCATATTAAAGATGAAGCCGCTCGGATTGCCGAGCTTCCAAGCGCGGGCAAGGAGCTTCAGCGCGAACCACGCCTTGACATACTCTTCAAGAGCGGCGGGAACGGTGAGCTCCGTGGACCATTCGCAGTTGTAGCACTCGTCCTCCGCGAGAATGCAGGGCTTCGGCACACACTTGGACAGCTCTTCGCCGTCCATGATCTGCACGGTCTTGAGCTCAAAGAAACGGCTGCCTGCATAGTAAGCGGCGATCAGGTTCTCCGCAAGCTGTGTATGCGGGCCGGCGGCGGGGCCGAAGGGCGTTTCGAGATGCTCGCCGAACAGCTCCAGCATCTTGCCCTCTTCGGGACGGAACGCGCGGCGGACGCCAAACACCGTGCCGTGCGCTTTTTTCTCTTCGAGGATCCACTGCATGAGCGCATGGAAGGGGATGGGGGTCATTTGATCGGACATGGAAAACCTCCTGTTCAATGTCGGG
>HF985490.1:2047-4893 GCA_000432015.1 Clostridium sp. CAG:1024
TCAATGTCTGTCTAACTGAACGAAGCGCCGCTCAGTCGTTGATGGAATGCCAGAGCCGATTTGCGCTCTCACGGCATTCCTGCATGCGCGCCTTTTCGTCGCTGACGAGGAGCTTGCGATCCTTCATGAGCACCTTGCCGTTGCAGACGGTGGTGACGACGCTGCGGCCGTTCATGCCGAAGAGAATGTGGCCGTTGACGTTGCTGCCGTCCATGGGGGTCAGCGGGTCATAGTCGGTAACGATCACGTCCGCATATGCGCCGGGCTTCAGTACGCCGAGGGGATGCTCAAAATAACGGCCTGCGATCGCACGATTGTTCTCGAACAGCATGGCAGGGATTTCGCCCCAGGCGACGGTCGGGTCGCAGAGGTTGTGCTTGTGGATGATGTTGCCGACCTTGTAGCTTTCGAGCATGTCGTTCGTGTAGCCGTCCGTGCCGAGACCCACGGTGAGGCCTTCGCGCAGCATGTGGATGACCGGACCGCAGCCGACGGCGTTGCCCATGTTGGATTCAGGGTTGTGAACGACCGCGGTGTTCGTATCGCGCAGAAGCTCCATTTCATGACGATCGATGTGGACGCAATGCACGGCGAGCGTTTGATCGCCGAGGACGCCGTTGTCATAGAAGCGGTTGATGATGCGCTTACCGTATTTTGCGAGCGCGTCCAGCACATCGCCCGGGCCTTCCGCGCAGTGCACATGGAAGCCCGCGCCGTGGCGGCGTTCGTTGCATTCACGGAGCGTTTTGTCGGAAACGGTGAAGGAGGCATGCAGTCCCATCATGCCCTTGAGCATGTCGCTGTCGTCTTTCTGCGCGCGAAGGATGAACCGCTCGTTTTCTTCGATGGATTCCATGCGCTTTTTTTCACCGTCGCGATCCGAAACTTCATAGCAGAGCGAAGCGCGGACGCCGAGCGAGGTCGCGCCCTCCGCAATGTCGTCGAGGCTGCCGGGAATATCGTAGTAGCTGGCGTGGTGGTCAAACACCGTCGTTACGCCGTTCTTGATGCAGTCGGTAAAGACCGCGAGGGAGGACAGCCGGTTGTTCTCGTGGGTGAGCTTCCGGTCGATCGTCCACCACATGCCTTCGAGGATGTCGTTGAAGTTTTTCGGATTGTATCCCTTGATGGAAAGACCGCGGGCAAACGCACTGTAGATGTGGTTGTGCATGTTGATGAGACCCGGCATGATGACGCCGCCGTCCGCATCAATGAACTCTGCCTCGGGATAGCGCGCCTTGAGCACCGCGGTTTCACCGACCTCTTTGATCAGCTTCCCGTCGATGGCGACTGCGCCGTTTTCGTAATACGTTCCATTGTCTCTCGTGATGAGACGGCCGTTTCCGATGAGTAGCATCCTTGCATGTTCCCCTTTCAGCGTGTTGTTTGAATTGATATGAACCGACAGAGCGTATCGGTATTTCAATTATATAATAGGAAACGCGGCGATGCAATAAAAACGCTTTCTTTAACCTAAAAATATTTTGTGCAGAAAAATTTTATTTTGAAGAAAATTTTTTCTGTACTTTTTGCTCCATATACGCTATCATAAAAGTGAAGTGTAACCGTTCGGAGCATGAAAAAGATATGAAACGCATTTTGGGCTATCGCTGCACCATCTGCGGCGCTGAATTTCCGTTCGAGCCGGAGCGTATGACCTGTCCGCATTGCGGAGAAAAGGGCATTCTCGACATCGTTTATGACTACAATGAGATCAAAAAGACGCTCACGCGTGAGTCGCTCGCAAAGTGCCGCGACAACAGCATGTGGCGCTACCGCGACCTTATGCCTGTGCATGAGGAAACGGACGTCAGCGGCTTTTTGCGCATCGGATGGACGCCGCTGTATGAATCGCGGCAGCTCGCAAAAGAGCTGGGTCTGAAAAAACTCTATATCAAGGATGACGGTCTGAATCCGACCGCCTCACTCAAGGATCGCGCCTCGGGCGTCGCCGTAGCAAAAGCGATCGAGCTGGGCTACGACACCATTGCCTGTTCATCAACGGGAAACGCCGCCTCCTCCTGCGCCGGCAGCGCGGCACGGATGGGGCTTAAGGCGGTTATTTTCGTGCCGGAGCGCGCACCAGAGGGAAAGGTGGCGCAACTCATGATCTTCGGCGCAAAGGTTGTGTCCGTTCACGGCGATTACAAAGCGACGTTCGATCTGTCCAAAGCGGCGATCGAGAAATACGGCTGGTATAACCGCAACGCAGGCATCAACCCTGTTATGACCGAAGGCAAGAAAACGGTCGCGCTCGAGATTGCGGAGCAGCTGCGTTTTGCACCGACGGATTGGGTTGCCTGTTCCGTTGGCGACGGCTGCACCATTGGCGGTGTGTACAACGGGTTTTACGATCTGTATCAACTGGGACTTATCGACAGGATCCCCAAGATCCTCGGCGTGCAGTCCACGGGCTGCTGCCCCTTTGTGGACGCGGCAAACGAGGGACGCGAGCTCAAACCGACCGAGGAAAACACGATCGCGGATTCCATCGCGGTCGGCGTGCCGCGCAACCCGAGAAAGGCACTGCGTGCGGTGCGCGACAGCCATGGCGCCTGGATCGCGGTTTCCGACGAGCAGATCCTGGACACCATGCGCGTGCTCGGACGGACCGAGGGCGTGTTCGGAGAGCCGGCCGGCGTGACGGCGACGGCGGGCGTGCGGCAGGCGGTGCTGAACGGGATCATCAAACCGGATGAGACCGTGACGACGATTTCAACAGGCAGCGGCCTGAAGGATGTAAAGAACGCCCTGCGTGCGGCGGGCAAGCCCAAGCTCTGTGAGCCTGAGCTTGCGGCGCTCGAAAAGAGCGGTATCCTCTGATCGAGGGAGGCCGCGGGGAAAGC
>HF985490.1:5064-10352 GCA_000432015.1 Clostridium sp. CAG:1024
TACACAGGGTTTTCTTCATTTTTTTAAGCGAACCAAACAATTATGCACATTTCTTGACAATGGGATGCGGTGCGCGATAAAATATATTATTGTTTTTTGCGTTCGGCACGCTGATTTGTAAAGTCCGGTTGTAACGCTGCTCCGTTTGTCGGAGAGCGAATTCATACAACAAAATAAAGAGGAGGAAAACCATGAAAAAGATTCTCACCCTGATGTTGGTCATCGCGATGGTCTTCTCGCTTGTTGCCTGCGCAACCACGCCGGCAGCTGAGCCCGCCGCGGAACCCGCTGCAGAGCCTGCCGCAGAGCCGGCGACCGAGCCCGCAGCGGAGCCCACCGACACCGCAGACTTCAAAGTTGGCTTCATCTTCCTGCATGATGAAAACTCCACCTACGACCTCAACTTCATCAATGCTGCAAAGGCAGCCTGCGCTGAAATGGGTCTGACGGAGGATCAGTACATCCTGCGCACCAACATCCCGGAAGGTCAGGAGTGCTACAATGCGGCTGCTGAGCTCGTCGACGAAGGCTGCAAGATCATCTTTGCGGACAGCTTCGGTCATGAGCCCTACCTCATTGAGGCGGCTAAGGAATTCCCGGAAGTCGAGTTCTGCCATGCAACCGGTACGCTCGCACACACCGAGGGCCTTGCAAACTACCACAATGCGTTTGCGCACATCTATGAAGGCCGCTTCCTCGCAGGCATCGCAGCCGGTATGAAGCTGAACGAGATGATCGAGGCCGGCCAGTTCACCGCGGATGAGGCGAAGATCGGCTACGTCGGTGCGTTCACCTACGCAGAGGTCGTTTCCGGTTACACCTCCTTCTTCCTCGGCGCACGTTATATGTGCCCGACCGCCACGATGGAAGTTACCTTCACGGGTTCCTGGTACGATGAGACCGCCGAGAAGGAAGGCGCGCAGACGCTGATCGACAAGGGTTGCAAGCTCATCAGCCAGCACGCCGACTCCATGGGCGCTCCGACGGCCTGCGAGCTCGCGGGCGTCCCGGACGTCTCCTACAACGGCAGCACGAAGGACGCTTGCCCGAACACCTACATCGTGTCCTCCCGTATCGACTGGACGCCGTACTTCAAGCTCGCCATGGAATCCTGCCTGAAGGGCGAAGCGATCCCGGCAGACTGGTGCGGCGGCATCCAGGAGGGTTCCGTTGTCCTGACCGAGGTCAACGAGGCGGTTGCGGCGCCCGGAACGGTCGAGAAGATCGAGGAGATCAAGAAGCTGCTCCAGAGCGGCCAGCTCCACGTCTATGACACCAAGACTTTCACCGTTGACGGGAAGATGCTCGACAGCTACATGGCGGACGTTGACACCGACCCGAACTACGAGGGCGACACGGAGGTCATCATCGACGGTTACTTCCATGAGTCCGAGTTCCGCAGCGCGCCGTACTTCGATCTGCGCATCGACGGCATCAAGCTGCTCGACGAGAAGTACTAAGCACACTTTGAACGGGAGGTCCTGTTCTCCGGGACAGGGCTTCCCGCCTTTTCATTCTTGCCGAACGGGGCAGCGGGACGGGATCGTTCGCCGCGCTGCCCGGTTTGGTGGGATCGGGGAATCGCATCATTCGCCAAGTCCGATCCGGCGTATCGCTGCGCCGGTACTTTTGAACGCGATAGGGGAGGGACGCCTTTGGAAACCAAAACTGCTGCGGTCCGGATGCACAACATCAGAAAGACCTTTGGCTCGACTGTTGCAAACGACAAAGTAAACCTTGATATTTACCGCGGCGAGATCCTTGCGCTGCTCGGCGAAAACGGCAGCGGAAAGACCACGCTCATGAACATGCTCTCCGGCATTTATTTTCCGGACGCGGGCCAGATCGAAGTGGACGGCAAGCCCGTGACCATCGGCAGCCCGAAAGATGCGTTCGATCTCGGTATCGGCATGATTCACCAGCACTTCAAGCTCGTGGATGTTTTGACCGCGGCGGAAAATATCATACTCGGCCTCCCGGGCAAGCAGCGGCTCGATATGAAAGCCGTGAACGCACGCGTCCGTGAGATCTGCGAAAAATACGGTTTTGAGGTCGACCCCGACCAGAAGATCTATAACATGTCCGTTTCCCAGAAACAGACGGTCGAGATCGTCAAGGTGCTGTATCGCGGTGCGGATATCCTCATCCTGGACGAGCCGACTGCCGTTTTGACCCTCCAGGAGACGGAAAAGCTCTTTGCGGTTCTCCGCAACATGCGCGACGCGGGCAAGGCCATCGTTATTATCACGCATAAGCTGAACGAGGTGGAGGAGCTGTCCGACCGCGTTGTTGTGCTGAGACACGGCCAGCATGTGGGCGACCTTGTTACGAAGGATACCAACGCGCAGGAGATGACCAATATGATGGTCGGCCGCGCGGTCACGCTGAACATCGACCGTCCCGAACCCGTCGACCCGAAACCGCGCCTCAAGATCGAGGGACTGACCGTTCGCAGCGAGGACGGCGTGCTCAAGCTCGAAGACGTGAGCTTCACGGCCAACAGCGGCGAGATCCTCGGCATCGCAGGCATCTCGGGCAGCGGCCAGAAGGAACTGCTTGAGGCCATCGCGGGTCTCCAGGGAGCAGAGGCCGGCAGTATCGCCTATATCGACGACGCAGGCAAGGCAAGCGAGCTGCTTGGCGCAGATCCGCTGAGCATCGCGGCAAAGGGCGTCACGCTCTCCTTCGTGCCGGAGGATCGACTCGGCATGGGCCTTGTGGGCAACATGGATCTGTCGGACAATATGATGCTGCGTTCTTTCCGCAACGGCAAGTCCTCGTTCCTGGATCGAAAGAATCCGCGCGCGCTCGCAAACCGCGTTGTAAAGGAACTGGATGTCGTGACCCCCGGCATCACAACGCCTGTCCGCCGCCTGTCCGGCGGCAACGTGCAGAAGGTGTTGGTCGGACGCGAGATTTCTTCCGCGCCCACGGTGCTTCTGACAGCTTATGCCGTGCGCGGTTTGGACATCAACTCGTCGTATACGATCTATGATCTTGTGAACCAGCAGAAGAAGCGCGGCGTGGCCGTCATCTTTGTTGGCGAAGATCTTGACGTGCTGCTTGAGCTTGCGGATCGCATTCTTGTGCTCTGCGGCGGCAAGGTCAGCGGCATTGTTCCCGGCAGAGGCGCGGACAAGCGCAGCGTCGGCATGATGATGACCCGCCTTGGAGGTGAGAACGCCCATGCGTAAAAAAACTCATGTACCCCTGATCCATATTGCAAAGCGCGGCGCGCTGCCCTGGTATAAGGCGTGGGGCATTCGCGGATTCGCGCTGATCCTTGCGCTGCTCGTGTGCGCGCTTGTGACCATGCTCCTGACGGGCGAGGATCCGATCCGGATCTATGCCGCGATCTTTAACGGCGGTTTCGGTTCTCCGAGAAAGGCATGGGCGCTGTTCCAGAACCTTGCGATCCTGCTCTGCATCTCGCTGGCGGTCACGCCCTCGTTTAAAATGCGCTTTTGGAACATCGGCGCAGAAGGACAGGTGCTGGCGGGCGGTCTGGCCTGCGCGGCCTGCATGATCTGCCTTGCGAATACAATGCCGCAATGGCTGCTCATCGTAGTCATGACCGTGGCGAGCATTGCCGTCGGTGCGATTTGGGCGGCGATCCCCGGATTCTTCAAAGCCAAGTGGAACACGAATGAAACGCTGTTCACGCTCATGATGAACTACATTGCCATGCAGCTCGTCGCGTACTTTGTCATCGTATGGGAAGTACCGAAGGGCGCAGGCAAGATCGGTATCATCAATCAGGCGACCCGCATCGGCTGGCTCCCGCAGATCGGCGAGTATAAGTACCTTTTGAATATCATCATCGTTGCACTGCTGACGGTGTTCATGTACATCTATCTGAACTACAGCAAGCACGGATATGAGATCACGGTCGTCGGCGAGAGCGAGCGCACGGCTCGCTATGTCGGTATCAACGTTGACCGCGTCATCGTTCGCACGATGCTGCTTTCTGGCGCTCTGTGCGGCGTTGCCGGACTGCTGCTCGTCGGCGGCACGGATCATACGCTCACAACAACGTTGGTCGACGGCCGCGGCTTTACGGCGGTCATGGTCTCCTGGCTCGCAAAGTTTGATCCGATCATCATGATCTTTACGAGTTTCCTGCTTGTGCTGCTCAGCCGCGGCGCCAGCGAGATCTCGACGCGGTTTATGCTGAACCATTCGTTCGCGGACATTTTGACGGGTATCATCCTGTTCTTCATCATCGGAAGCGAGTTCTTTATCAACTATCAGATCCACTTCCGCAAGCCTGAAAAGAAGGAGGGCTGAGCACATGTTTGATTTCATCTCCTTTTTCCCGAGAGCTGTAGCGCAGGGCATTCCGCTCCTGTTCGGCAGTACGGGAGAGACGCTGACGGAAAAATCCGGCAATCTAAACCTCGGTATTCCGGGCATCATGTATGTCGGCGCGATCTCCGGCGTCATCGGATCGTTTTTCTATGAGCAGCATTGCAGCGCTGGCGCTGTGATGAACGGGTTCCTCGCGATCGCGATCCCACTGCTCTGTTCACTCCTCGGCTCCTTCCTGATGGGGCTGCTGTACTGCTTTGTGACGGTCACACTTCGCGCCAACCAGAACGTTATGGGTCTTGCGCTGACCACGTTCGGCGTGGGCTTCGGAAACTTCTTCGGCGGCTCGCTGATCAAGCTGACCGGCAGTGAAGTCCCGTCCATCGCCCTGTCGGCAACGAGTCAGTATTTCAGCCGTTCTTTGCCGTTCGCGGACAAGTGCGGTGTGATCGGAAAGCTGTTCCTTTCCTATGGTTTCCTCGCATATGTCGCGGTCATTATCGCATTGATCTGTTCGTATATCCTGCGCCGCACGCGTATCGGTCTTCAGCTCCGCGCCGTGGGGGAAAGCCCGAGTACTGCGGACGCCGCGGGCATCAATGTCAATCGGTATAAGTACGTTGCAACCTGCGTCGGCAGCATGATCGCCGGTCTTGGCGGCCTTTACTACATCATGGACTACGCCTGCGGCGTTTGGTCGAACGACGCGTTCGGCGACCGCGGTTGGCTTGCCATCGCGCTTGTTATCTTCACGATCTGGCGCCCGAACGTGGGCATCTTTTCCTCGATCCTGTTCGGCGGTTTGTACATTCTTTATCTGTATATTCCGACCGGCACGAATTTTGCGGTCAAAGAGCTGTTCAAAATGCTGCCCTATATCGCAACGGTTATCGTTCTTATCGTGGTGTCGCTGCGCCGCAAGCGCGAGGATCAGCCTCCGGCTCACCTCGGTCTGCCATATTTCCGAGAAGAGCGGTAAA
>HF985490.1:10370-15110 GCA_000432015.1 Clostridium sp. CAG:1024
AAGAGCGGTAAAGCGGAAGAAACATCATATCGATCGGAAGGCCGTCCCGCCTCGGTGGGACGGCTTTTGAACAAAAAAATAATGAGCGAACAAAAATATATTTTGATTTTTTCTTGTTTTTCCCTGTCATGCGGTTGAATTGCAGGGGAAACAAAGCTATAATGAAGCCAGAATCCCGCGGCGCTCTGCCGCAAATATAAAATAGAACAAGGAGCGAAACAATGGAATACGGTCGGATTTATAATTTCTCTGCGGGTCCCGCGACCATGCCTGTGGAAGTTCTGGAAGAAGTAGCGGCAGAAGTGCTGAACTATCGCGGCAGCGGTATGGGCGTCATGGAGATGTCGCATCGCTCCAAGGTGTTCCAGACGATCATCGACGAGGCCGAGGCCGATCTGCGCGAGCTCATGGGCATTCCGGAGAACTACAAGGTGCTGTTCATTCAGGGCGGCGCAACGCTTCAGTTTGCCATGATCCCTATGAATCTCATGAAGAACGGCGTTGCAGATTACATCGTGACGGGCGCTTGGTCCAAGAAGGCCTATAACGAAGCGAAAAAGTACGGCAAGGTCAACCTGCTTGCTACGAGCGAGGATCGCAATTACAGCTACATTCCGGATTGCTCGGATCTGCCCGTTGATCCCGATGCGGACTATGTATACATCTGCGAGAACGAGACCATTCACGGCACGACCTATCGCGAGCTGCCGAACACGAAGGGTAAGGTCCTCGTTTCCGATCAGTCCTCCATGTTCCTTTCCAAGCCCTGCAACGTGTCCGATTACGGCATGATCTACGCGGGGGTTCAGAAGAACGTCGGCCCCGCAGGCATGGTCGTCGCGATCATCCGTGAGGATCTTATCCGCGAGGATCTCGATGAGAAGATCCCGACCTATCTGCGCTATGCGACCCACGCTGACAATGGTTCCATGTACAACACACCGAACTGCTGGGCGATCTACGTTTGCGGCAAGGTCTTCAAGTATCTGAAAAAATACGGCGGTCTCGAAGCCATGGCTGCCCGCAATGAGGAGAAAGCCAAGATCCTGTACGACTACCTCGACAGCAGCAAGCTGTTCCACGGCACGGTCGACCGCAAGGTCCGTTCGCTCATGAACGTTCCGTTTGTGACCGGCGATAAGGAAAAGGACGCAGAGGTCGTCGCGGCGACGAAGGCGGCAGGTTTTGAAAACCTCAAGGGCCACAAGAGCGTCGGCGGCCTGCGCGCTTCGATCTATAACGCCATGCCGAAAGAGGGCGTGGAAGCGCTGGTCGAGTTCCTGAAGAAGTACGAAGCCGAACATCAGGCATAACGCCGAAAGGAGAAATCACATGATCAAGATTCTTGCATCCGACGGTATGGAAAAAGGCGCCATCGCGGCGCTCGAAGCAAAGGGCTGCGAAGTCACCTGTGAGTATTTCGATCCCGAAGCGCTGAAGGAAGCGGTCAAGCAGTATGACGTGCTCGTCGTGCGCAGTGCGACAAAGGTGCGCGAGCCGCATATCGACGCGGCTCTCGAAACCGGCAAACTGCAGCTTGTGATCCGCGGCGGCGTCGGCGTTGATAACATCGATGTCAAGTATGCGGAAGAGAAGGGCATCACTGTCCGCAATACGCCGAAGGCCAGCTCGGACGCGGTCGCAGAACTTGCGCTCGCGCACATGTTCTCCGTTGCACGCTTTGTGTCCATCGCGGGCCATACCATGCGCGAAGGCAAATGGGAAAAGAAAGCCTACAAGGGCATCGAGCTGACCGGCCGCACCGTCGGCATCGTCGGCTACGGTCGTATCGGGCAGGCGCTCGGAAAACGCTGCCAGGCTCTCGGCATGAAGGTTCTGGCCTATGATATTTACCAGAACAAGGACCTCGAGTGCGATACGATGCGCTACGTCGAGATGGATGAGCTACTCGCAAATTCCGACATCATCTCGCTGCATGTCCCGTCGCTGCCGGGTCAGCCGCTCATCAATGCGGAGACCATCGCGAAGATGAAGGACGGCGTGATCCTCATCAATACTTCCCGCGGCACGAACGTGGACGAAGATGCGCTGCTTGCGGCGCTCGATTCCGGCAAGGTCTACGGCGCCGGTCTTGACGTGTTCGCAGAGGAGCCGGCCAAGAACGCCGCGCTGTACAGCCATCCGCACGTTTCCTGCACGCCGCACGTCGGCGCTTCCACGGTTGAGGCGCAGAAGCGTATCGGTCAGGAAATCGTGAATATCATCTCGGAGAAATTCGGGCTCTGATCTAGATACTGCAGGATCTTACGGGTCGGACGTACGGTTCGACCCGTTTATTTTTGCCATCGAACGGCCGAGAAACCACAAGATATTGTGTTTTGAAATGGAATAACCTACTATTGGTTGTGGAAAACGACACGGAAATATGAAAAGTTTTTAAATAAAACTCATAAGAATACACTCCATGCAGATTTCATGCAGAAATTTCGGAAGCGATCCTTCCTGCAAGAACATGAAAAAAACCTCATTTTGAGTGAGTTCTTGGGAAGAAACAGCATGCCGACATGCAGGTTATCCACCGCATATCCACAGAGATTATCAAAATATGGGGTGCATAACAGCCCATTGACACAATATCTTGTATGAGGTAAACTAAGTCCTGCACAGTGAGAAGCGAAGGGAGACAACCGATGTTCACAGAAATCGTGAAGCGGGACGGACGCACGGAAGCGTTTGACCGCAGCAAAATTCAGAGCGCGATCTGGAAGGCCGCGCAGGCAGTCAACGGAACGGACGAGGAGCTGTCCGAGCGCTTGACCGACGAAGTCATTCGTCTTGCGGAGATCAAGTATGAAGGCCGCAAACCGGACGTCGAGGGCATTCAGGACATCGTGGAAAAGGTGCTCATCGAGGCCGGCCACGCAAAGACTGCAAAGGCCTACATTTTATATAGAGAAAAACGCCGCGGTACGCGCGAGATCAACGCGCTTATCGGCGCTACGATCAACATGTTCGGAGACTACCTTGACGATAAGGATTGGAAGATCAAGGAGAACTCCAATATGCAGAAGAGCGTCAACGGACTGAACAACTATGTCCGCGAGGCGTTCACGAAGAAGTATTGGCTGTATGAGATCTATCCGATCGACATCTGCAAGGCGCATGAGTGCGGCGACGTTCATATCCATGACCTCGGATTCTTCGGCCCATATTGTGCAGGCTGGGATCTGCGCCAGCTCCTGATGGAAGGGTTCGGCGGCGTTGAGGGCAAGGTGGAATCCCGCCCCGCAAAGCATCTGCGTTCATTCCTCGGTCAGCTCGTGAACTCGACCTTTACCACGCAGGGCGAGACCGCGGGCGCACAGGCCTGGAGCTCGTTCGATACTTACTGCGCGCCGTTCATCCGCTATGACAACATGGATTTTGAACAGGTGCGTCAGTGCCTCCAGGAGTTCGTGTTCAACATCAACGTGCCGACGCGCGTCGGCTTCCAGTGCCCCTTCTCCAATCTCACGTTTGACATCAAGGTGCCCAAGACGCTGAAGGACGAGCCGGTCGTGATCGGCGGCGAGTACAAGGATGCGACCTACGGCGAGTTCCAGAAGGAAATGGACATCTTCAACCGCGCATTCTGCTCCGTCATGCTCGAAGGTGACGCCAAGGGCCGCGTGTTCACCTTCCCGATTCCCACGCTCAATATCACGCGCGACTTTGACTGGGATTCACCCGTTGTGGACGATTTCATGCGCATCACCTGCAAGTACGGCATTCCGTACTTTGCCAACTATGTCAACTCCGACCTTTCGCCCGAGGACGCGGTATCCATGTGCTGCCGCCTGCGCCTCGACACCCGCGAGCTCAGAAAACGCGGCGGCGGCCTATTCGGCAGCAACCCGATGACGGGCTCGATCGGCGTCTACACCATCAATCTTCCGCGTATCGGGTATCTTGCCAAGGATCGGGAGGACTTCTTCGCACGGCTCAAGCACCTTGCGACGCTCGGCAAGACCAGCCTTGAGATTAAGCGCAAGATCATTGAACAGCAGACCGAGCAGGGGCTTTATCCGTATTCGGCGTTCTATCTGCGCAATATCAAGGAACGTACTGGTGAATACTGGTCCAACCATTTCAATACGATCGGCCTGGTCGGCATGAACGAAGCCTGCCTGAACTTCCTCGGCAAAGACATCGGCAGCCCCGAAGGCCTTGCGTTCTCGCTGGAGGTCATGAATTTCCTGCGCTCGCTCCTTGTGGAATTCCAGGAGGAGACGGGACACATTTATAACCTCGAAGCGACGCCCGCCGAGGGGACGAGCTATCGCCTTGCCAAGCTCGACAAGGCGCGCTACCCCGATATTATCCAGTCCGGCATTGACGAGCCGATGTATACAAATTCGACGCAGCTCCCCGTGACCTACACGGATGATATTTTCGAGTGCTGCGATCTGCAGGACGAGTTGCAGTCGTTGTATACGGGCGGCACGGTGCAGCATCTGTACATCGGCGAGCGCATCGAGGACATCGAGACCTGCAAGAACCTGATCCGTTCCGTGTTCAACCAGTATCGAATGCCGTACATCTCCATTACGCCGACCTTCTCGGTCTGCCATGAGCATGGGTATATTGCGGGCGAACACTTCACCTGCCCCGAGTGCGGACGCAACACCGAGGTTTGGAGCCGTGTCGTCGGGTATCTGCGCCCGGTGCAGAACTATAACCCCGGAAAGAAGGAAGAGTATATGATGCGCAAAAAGTTTGTCATCTGACAAGCGGCGCGGG
>HF985491.1:0-3391 GCA_000432015.1 Clostridium sp. CAG:1024
CGCCGAGCTGTAAAAGCGCATCCCTGCGCATCCCTTTTTGCACGGAAACGGGAAGGGAAAGCCCATCGTCGAGCGTGACGCAGCATTGCGTGACGCGATAGGGCGTACCGCCGGTCTGCATGAGATTTTTTTCAACGGTCTCCCGCGTGAGTGCGACCGTCTTTGCGGGTTCGGGCGCGGGGCCGGAAAGCACGGCCGTGTGCTCGCCGTCCGAGACCTCGATCGACGCGGGCCTGCCGGAACATGCCGTAAAGCGTACCGCGACGGGAATGGTCTGCGGCTCCTTTTCACACAGCGCGGCAAGCGCAGGCAGCACGGACGAGGCGGCCTGTACGTCTTCTTTTCTGCGAACGCCGAACATATCGCTCGTGCGGCAGCCCGTGAGGTAGCCGTCGGTAAAGCCGCTGCGGGAAAACACGGCGCGGAGTGCGGAAAGCTCCGGCGTTTCGCCCCGCCGCGCAGCGCAGCAGGCGGAAACGGCGGCAGCAACATATTCCGGGCGTTTCATGCGGCCCTCGATCTTGAGTGATGTCACGCCCGCGTCCTCCAGCGCAGGGATCTGCTCGATTGCGCTCATATCCTTGAGCGAGAGCGCGTATTCTTTTCCGTTCAGACGAAAATTCAGCCGGCACGGCTGCGCGCAAAGACCCCGATTGCCGCTGCGCGTACCGATCATGGAAGAGAGGTAGCACATGCCGGAAACGCACATGCAAAGTGCGCCGTGGACAAAGCACTCGAGCTCTATGCCGGTCGTTTCACGGATGGCGCGGATCTCGGAAATCGACAACTCGCGCGCAAGCACGGCCTGCGCATAGCCGAGTTCTTCCGCCATGGCGGCGCCTTCCGCGTTGTGGATGCACATTTGTGTCGATGCAAAGCGCCGAAGCGACGGATAGCGTTCCGAAGCGATCTTTGCCACGGCCAGATCCTGCACGATCACAGCATCCGCACCCGAAGCGGCGATCTCATCGAGCGTTTCGATGAGCGAGGGAAGCTCATCGTCCGCGACGAGCGTGTTCAGCGTGACATAAACGCGCACGCCGCGCTCGTGGCAGTATGCAACGGCGTCTTCCAGCGTGTCGTTTTCGAAGTTTTCCGCATTGCGCCTTGCGTTGAACCCTTTTGCGCCGAGATACACCGCGTCCGCACCGCAGCGGACGGCGGCGAGCAGCTGCGCATGGCCCCCCACGGGTGCGAGGATCTCGATCGGAGCTTTTCGTGACGTTTGCTCTTTCATAACGTCAGTCGCGGTTTGCGGCGGAGCGCTCCATGCAGCGCTGCTGCGCGGCACGGCTCTCTTCAAACAACAGGCGAAACATCCGTTCGAGACCCGCGCGATCCGCCTCGACGACCTCTGCGGTCATCGCGTCCACGATGGCCTGTTCGCGCGCCGCATCGCAGATCGGCAGCCCCTGATCCATTTTGACGGCAGCGATCCGCTTTCCGACCTCGAGCCGTTCCAGATACAGCGCACGCATTTCGCGATTGATGCGATCCATTTCGCGTCGAAGCGGCAAAAGTTCCGTGTTTTCCATTGCAGTTCTCCTTTGATCGTTGTTCCGGGCCGGTCATTGCCAGCTTTTTTCGATGCGGACGCAGGTTTTTCCCTTGCGGCTTTCGCCGGCAAGAGCGAGGATACGGAACCTTCCGTAGCCGCGGACGGACACGAGATCGCCCGCAGCGCCGGCGTCGCTTGCGTTCGCCTGCAAACCGTTTTTGAACACGCGGCCTTCAAGAAACAGCCGCTGCGCTTTTTCACGCGGGAGACGGCAGGCGCGCGCGACGAGCGCGTCAAGGCGCAGACGCATGACCTGCACGGTCTCTTCATACAACTGCGGCATACAGACCTGCGCGGGCGGATCCGTGCGTTCTGCGGTCACGCTGGTACAGCGCACGGTCTGAAGCTCCGCGAGGATCAGCGCCGCGGCTGGTTCTGTGCAAAAGATATATGCGCCGTCCGCATCCGGCAGAATGTCGCCGATCGAATCGCGTTCCAGACCCAAATGCAGCAGCGCGCCAAGGAAATCCCGATGCGAAAGCGCTTCCGAAAACCGTGCGCTTTTCGGTCGGATGCGAAGGCAGACGATGGGAAAGGGGACGCCCGCGTCCCGTTCCGTGTCGGGCCGGAAGCACGCCATCTGTCGTTCGCAGTCCGGAATGCCGCCAAAACATGCCGCAGAGACACCGGCGAGCGTTCGACGCATCGAGAGCAGCAGCGCCCGCTCCTGCTCCGACAAAAAGGGCGAAAAGACGGGAATGCCATGCCGATATGCCCGCTCCGCAAGATCAAGAAATCTGTTTTTCAGGCGTTCTTCCTCGGTGGTCATTGCGCCTTACCCTGCCGAACACCCAGCATTGTGAGCGAAATGCGCTTTCTTTTCGTATCCACGTCCAGAACCTTGACGCGAACAAGGTCGCCCACGCGCAGGACCTCCGAGGGATGCCTGATAAATTTTTTAGTAATGCGCGAAATATGGACAAGCCCGTCCTGGTGTACACCGAGATCGACAAACACACCGAAATCGACGACGTTTCGCACCGTACCCTCCAGTTCCATGCCGGGCTTCAGGTCGGAGAGTTCCTTGAGATCGGCGCGGAGGGCAATGTTCCGGATCTCCTCGCGCGGGTCGCGCCCCGGCTTTTTCAGCTCGGTCACGATGTCCGTGAGCGTCGGGATACCGAGTCCCAGCGCAGAAGCGAGAGCGCTCTTTCCGATGGATTTGACACGCGCGTCCAGCTCGGGCATACCGTCGCCGCGCAGATCGGCCTCCGAAAAGCCGCAGCGAGCCAGCAGCGTGCGCGCCGCGGCATAGGATTCCGGATGCACGCCGGTGTTATCGAGCGGTTCCTTGCCGCCGGGAACGCGAAGAAAGCCCGCCGCCTGCTCGAATGCTTTTTTCCCGAGCTTCGGCACGTCCAGCAGCGCCTTTCTCGATGCAAAGGAGCCGTGCTCCTCGCGATAAGCGACGATATTCTTTGCAAGCGCAGGTCCGACGCCGGAGACATAGGACAGCAGCGATACGCTTGCGGTGTTCACATCCACGCCGACGGCATTGACGCAGTCCTCGACCACGCCAGAGAGCGCTTCTCCGAGTCGCTTTTGCGGCATGTCGTGCTGGTACTGCCCGACGCCGATGGCTTTCGGGTCGATCTTGACAAGCTCCGCGAGCGGATCCTGCAAGCGTCTTGCAATGGAAACCGCGCTGCGCAGGGACGCATCATACTGCGGGAATTCCTCCGCACCGAGTTTAGAGGCGGAGTACACCGAGGCGCCCGCCTCGGACACGACGGCATATTCGACCTTCCCGGCATAGTCTTTTAACATGTCCGCGATGAAGATCTCGGATTCCTTGCCCGCCGTGCCGTTTCCGCCGGCGATGGCGGGGGCTCG
>HF985491.1:3476-13041 GCA_000432015.1 Clostridium sp. CAG:1024
TCGGATACACGACCGTCACATCCAGCACCTTGCCCGTCTCATCCACGACGGCGATCTTGCAGCCCGTGCGGTATGCGGGGTCAAAGCCCATCACAACGCGGTTTTTGAGCGGCGGCTGCATGAGCAGCGGGCGAAGATTCAGTTTGAAAACGGAGATCGCCTGTTCTGCCGCCGCGTCGAAGGCGTGGGCGCGCAGTTCGTTTTCAAGCGACGGATAGATGCGCCGCTTGAGCGCGTCGCGACCCGCTTCCAGCACAAAATCCCCGGCCTTTGTTCCGGGCGCCGTCACAGTCTTCTGCCGCACGGCCGTAAGACATGCTTCAGGATCGGTTTCGAGCGCCGCTTTCAGCACGCCCTCCTTTTCGCCGCGGCAGATGGCGAGCAGACGGTGCGGCGCGATCTCGCGGAGCTTTTCTGCGTGGTCGTAGTACATGGAGTAGGTGCCGTCCTCCGTGTGCTCGGACGTCGAATGCAGCACGCCCGTCCGCTCCATGAGCAGACGCACGGAGCCGCGCACGCGCGCGTTGTCCGCAATCCGCTCCGCGAGGATGTCCGATGCGCCCTGAAGCGCTTCTTTTACGTCCGCGACACCCGATGCGGCATTGACATACGCTGCTGCAAGCTGCGCGGGATCGTCTGCGGCGCGCTGCTCCGCAAGACGGTCCGCAAGCGGCTCCAGTCCCTTCGCCTTTGCGATGGAGGCGCGGGTGTTGCGCTTCTTCTTGTAGGGAAGGTACAGATCTTCAAGCGCGGACAGCGTTGCGGCGTTTTGGATCGCCGCACGCAGTTCCTCCGTCATCGCGCCCTGTGAATCGATGGAGGCTTCGATCTCGCCGCGCCGTTTTTCAAGATTGCGCAGGGAGCTCAGCTTGTCCGAAATATCACGCAGCTGCGTATCGTCGAGCGAACCCGTGACTTCTTTGCGGTAGCGGGCGATGAAGGGGACGGTGTTGCCCTCGTCCATGAGCCGGACGGCGGCGTTCACCTGTGCCTGCGGGATGGAAAGCGCAGCTGCGATCCGTTCGTTGATGCTTTGCATATCGGTTTTGTATTGTTCTCCGTTTCAGATGGTTTTCGCGAGGCGGGAGCTACTCAATGGGCTTGAATCCCTCGCCGTGTACTTCGGTCGCATTCGTCACGAAGATGAACGCCGTTTTGTCGATCGATTTGACTAGGCCGAGCGTTTGCGCGAATTCGCTTCTGCGCGTAATGACCATGAGCAGCTGCTTTTCGCGTCCTGTAAAACCGCCGCGCGCAGAAAGGACCGTGACGCCGCATTCGGTCTCGGCGGTGAGCGTTTTGCGCATGTCCTCGCCCGATTCGGTCACGATATAGATCACCTTTGCGTAATCGACGCCCTGCATGATGCTGTCGATGATCTTTGTCGTGACAAAGATCGTTACAAAGGAATAGAGCGCGACCTCAATATTGCGGAACACGCACACGGCGAACACCACAACGCCCGCATCCACGAACAGCAGCAAACGGGAGACCGAAAGATTCGGGAACGCGCGGTTGAGCAGCAGGCTCAAAAGATCCGTGCCGCCGGTGGACGCGCCGCGCACAAACAGAAGTCCCATGCCGGCGCCGCAGAGCGCGCCGCCGAAGCAGGCCGCGAGCAGGATGTTGTTCGTATAGTGTGGGAGAACGGCCGTAAACAGATCGATGAACAGAGACAGCAGAACCGTTGCCACCGCCGTGCGCGCAAGGGGACGAAAGCCGAGCTTGCGCCACGCGACGATCACGAGCGGCACGTTTAGAAGGAATGTCCAAAGGCCGATGCTGATCCTGTCGCCCACAAGATATGCAAGCGCCGTCGCAAGGCCGGAAACGCCGCCCGGCGCGATATCGTTCGGCGCGGTAAACATGGAAAGCCCCGCAGCGACGAGCGCGCTGCTCAGGATCAAAATGACCGCATCGAGCGCGGCGGCTTTGATGCGCCGCGGGGTCACGGGTTCAGTCCTTTCAGCGCTTCGGGGAGGAACAGGCCGTCCTTGCGCACGAGTTTGCCGTCGAACCAGATCTCGCCGCCGCCGTACTGCTTTGTCTGAATGCAGACGATGTCGAGGTGGAGCTGCGAGGTGTTGCCGTTGGGCGCGGTCTGATAGCAGCAGCCGGGCGTCAGGTGGAAGGAGCCGCCGATCTTTTCGTCATAGAGCGTGTTGCCGATGGCGCGGTTGACCGCGTTGTTCACGCCGAGGGCAAATTCGCCGAGATAGCGCGCGCCCTCGTCCGCGTCGAGCATTTCATTGAAGCCCGCAACGTCGCCGTCGCAGGTCGCTTCGACGATCTTGCCGTTTTTGAACGTCAGGCGCGGGTTGTTGAATTTTTTGCCGTAACGCATGGCGGCGGTGTTGTATTGCACAACGCCGTTTGCACTCTCGCGCACGGGCGCGGTGTACACTTCGCCGTCGGGAATGTTGCACTCGCCGCTGCACGGGCAAACGGGAATGTCCTTGATGGAGAAGCGGATGTCCGTTCCGGGCCCCTTGATCTCGACAAGGTCGGTCTTTTCCATCAGCTCCACGAGCGGTTCCATGTCGCGCCCCATTTTTTCGTAGTCCACGAGCGCAGCGGAAAGGAAGAAGTCATAAAAGTCGTCATAGCACATGCCGGCTTTCTGTGCGTCCGCCATGGTCGGCCAGTGCAGATAGACCCAGCGCCGCTCGTCGATCATGACCTCGCGCAGACGCTTGCGGAACGAGCGGAAATAGGACATTGCGCGAGCGTTCACAGCGGAGAGTTCGGCGTCGTTTTCATCAATGCCGACATCCACGTGCGCCGCAATGCTTTCCCACATATTCAGTTCCCAAGCGACCTGCTTTTCAATATTCGACTGCATGGCCTCCGGATGTTCCGGGTCGATGCAGTCGTAAAACAAACGGGAGAGCTCGTCGTCGGAGAGCAGCATAACGGGGTACAGGCCCTTCGCCTTCGCAGCGCGAAGCAGCGCCTTGTTGAGCGGGTTTGCGGCAGCGCCGCTGTTGATCGCAAAGATCTCACCCGGCTGCAGCTTCAGCGATTGGGTCAGGAGCAGATTGGCAAGTTGTTCAAGCCGCGGGTCTTTCATAAAGCATATCACCTCACGATCCATTGTAATGCAACAGCGGCGGCGGCGCAATAGATTCACAGTTTGTTTCATTGTGCTGTTTTTTGCCGCATGGTATGATAAACGTATGAAATTTTGCGGCTTTACGGGAGGCGGAGCGTGATGACGCTGTTCGGTTCGACGGACGTCGGGATCGACCTTGGCACATCCAGCATTCTTGTCTATGCAAAGGACCGCGGCATCGTGCTGAACGAGCCGTCGGTCGCGGCGGTGGAGCGCGCGGGTGGAAAGCTCGTCGCCGTAGGCAGAGAAGCGGAACAGATCCTCGGACGCGCGCCGCAGGACATTGCCGTGATCCGGCCTTTGCGCGACGGCGTGATCTCAAACTTTGATGTGACGGCGCGCATGATGCGGTACTTTTTCAAAAAGGTCATCAAGAACTCGGTTTTCTACAGGCCGCGCGTCGTCGTCTGCGTGCCTTCCGGCGTGACCGAGGCGGAAAAACGCTGTGTCGTTGAGGCGGCAAAAGAGGCGGGCGCGCGCCATTGCTATCTGATCGAGGAACCGGTAGCCGCGGCGATCGGCGCGGGACTGGATATTCAAAAGCCCAGCGGAACGATGATCGTGGACATCGGCGGCGGCACGACGGATATCGCCGTGCTGTCCTATGGCAGCGTGGTCGTTTCCGCATCCATCAAGTGCGCGGGAGACCGTTTTGACGATGCGATCCGGCAGTACATGCTGAAAAAACATGCGCTCGTGATCGGGGAGACCACTGCGGAACGGATCAAGATCCAGTACTGCCGCGCGCATATCGAGAAGGAACAGCAGATCGTGGATATTGCGGGACGCAGCAAGCTCACGGGATTGCCGGAGTCCGTTCCGGTTGCGACGAACGAGCTGGTGGACGCGCTCCGTGAGCCGCTCGGGTGCATTTTGGAGTGTGTTCGGAGCCTTTCTGAGAAAACGCCGCCGGAACTTTCCGCAGACATTCGAGAGAACGGCGTGCAGCTCACGGGCGGCGGCGCGATGCTGTCGGGCCTGTCCGAGTATTTTGCTGAACGGATCGGACTGCCGTGCCGCCTTGCCGAAGATCCGATCGCCTGCGTCGCCATCGGAACGGGCCGCGCGCTGGAGGATCTTCCCACATACCGCCGCGCGCTTTCCGAGTACCGCCGCGGCGAATACTACAGCGCGTGAGCTTCGACCCGGGAGCCGCAGAAAACGGGAGACTTTCGTATCGAAACAGGCGCAGGCACGCTTGAGATTTTACATCTTTCGGCGAGAGTTTAAGGTTTGTTCATGGTTTCTCCACAGTTGACTGCTATAATACAAAAAAACGTTGCAGGCGTAGCGTGCGGCCGCGGGGCCGCCATATGCCGCTCCTACCGACGATATTCAGATGGAGGAGTCTCTTTTGAAAAAAATCCACGTGAAAAAATCCACGGTACGCAAGTTCCGCCGCGCGGGAAAGCAGATCAAACGGTCTGCACGATTCGCCGCCCAATCTGCGGGCCGCGGACTGTATCTTGGCTTCCGCAGCCTTAGCCGCACGCTCATGCGGCTTCCGGTCAAAACGATTTGGATCGGCGTCGGCGCGATCTCGACCGCGTTGGTGCTTGTCATCGTGCTTGCGCTGGCGCTGCCGGGCAGAGCGCCGGCAACGGCAAACGCAGACGCAGCCGAACCGTGGAGCATTTCCGCCATGGCCGATCCTGCGGCGGATGCGCCGAATATCATGGAAACTGCGGGGGGCGAAAACGGCGGAAATGATGCGCTGCCCGCGGCGGACGTACCGGATACACAAACGCTCGATACGCCTGAAGTACAGACCCGGAGCGAAGGCGAGCCCACTGCCGCAGATGCGGCCGTAACCGACGGCGCGATCGATATGACCGCTTTCAAGGAACTGTCGGAGGGGGATGATGATCCGCTCGTGTCCGAGATCCAGGCAAGGCTGATGGAGCTTGGGTACATGGATTCCGATGAGCCGACGGAGCATTACGGCCCGCTGACGAAAAAATCAGTCAAAGCGTTCCAGGCGCACAACGGCCTGAACAGCGACGGCGTGTGCGGACTGACGACATATACGCTTCTTGTTTCCGACAATGCAAAGGTCTATGTTATGCAGAGCGGCGACGAGGGCGAGGACGTCGAGTCCGTCCAGCAGCGCTTGTATGAGCTGGGCTACATCACAAGCAAATCCAATGTGACCGGTACGTTCGGTGAAAAGACCGATGAAGCCGTAAAGGAATTCCAGAAAGCGAACAAGCTGACCAACGACGGCAAGGTCGGCGATAAGACGATCGAAACACTCTTTTCCGAGGATGCGGTGGGCAAATGCTTCCGCATCGGCGACAAGGACGATACCATCAAGTCCGTGCAGAAGCGGCTGAAGAAACTCGGCTACTATAAGGGCGACGCGACCGGCGAGTATACCAAGACCACCGCCTCGGCCGTCAAAAAGTTCCAGGCGATCAACGGCCTCGTCGTGGACGGACAGCTCGGACCGTCGACGAAGGACGCGATCCTTTCGAACGACGCGCAGGCCTACGTTATGCAGCTCGGCGACTCGGGCAGCGACGTCGAGAAGGTACAAAAGCAGCTCGCAAAGCTGAACTATATGCGGTCCGCGAACGCCACCGGCTATTTCGGGGAAAAGACGGAGGACGCGGTCAAGGCGTTCCAGACACGCAATAAACTCCATTCCGACGGGAAGGTCGGCAGCGGAACGTACAGCGCGCTCTTTTCATCGAGCGCGAAGAAAGCAAAATCGACATCGACTGGCGGCTCGTCGAGCGGCTCGGGCAGTTCCGGTTCGGGCAGTTCGGGTTCGTCCGGAAATTCCGGTTCGGGCAGTTCCGGTTCGTCCGGGAATTCCGGATCTTCCGACAGCAAGGGGATCGAAAAGATGATCGATATTGCCGAAAGCAAACTTGGCTGCTCCTATGTCAGCGGCGCCAAGGGACCGAACAATTTCGACTGCTCCGGTTTTGTGTACTACTGCCTGCGGCAGTCCGGCGTCAGCGTCAGCTATATGACGTCGATCGGTTGGCGCACCACGAGCAAGTTTAAGCGGATCTCCAGTCTCAAGGACTGCAAACGCGGCGATATTCTCGTATTCTCAGGAACCACTATGGCCAAGGGGCACGTCGGCATTTATCTCGGTGACGGCAAGATGATCGACGCCGGATCTTCGGAGGGCTGCGTGCGTATCACGAAAACGGTTCTCTCCGGCAAATACTGGCCGAGCCACTTCCTCATGGCATACCGCGTATTCTGATGTGAAATCCAATCGCAGCATTCCGCGCTCCGCTTCGATGCCTTTTCGAGCGGGGCGCGACCCGTCTGCGGGCATAGGATCGGACGAAACCGCACAGACTGTTTCGGTGCGGAGGACACCCTGCGGAAACCGGCGGCGATCACGTCCTGACGCTTGACATACCCCGCGCCTGCTGGCGTATAATATAGGTACGATACTTGTTCGGAGGAACCCGATGAAACGAACGCTTTCCGTGCTGCT
Source organism: Clostridium sp. CAG:1024 (assembly GCA_000432015.1). Taxonomy (GTDB): domain Bacteria; phylum Bacillota; class Clostridia; order Christensenellales; family CAG-138; genus CAG-1024. Next base: position 10,049 of record HF985491.1, read on the forward strand.
TGCACTTGCATTCGTCCTGACGCTCATGGCGCTGCCCACAAGCGCTATGGCAAAGGATGAACTGAAAAACACCGACCCGGATAAATACTATATTGTGCTCGACCTGAACAACCAGGTCGTGACCGTGTATGAAAAGGACGACGCGGGCGAGTATACGCGCATCGTCCGCCGCTTTATTTGCTCGACGGGCAAGGATAAGCCGTCCGGCGAGGAAGCTTATGACGACAGCACGCCGACGCCGTCCGGCATCTGGAAGATCGGCGGCCGCGAACGGTTCGGTAAGTTTGCGAATTTTTCCGAATACGCCCGCTATTGGACGCAGTTGGTGCAGGACATCTACTTTCATTCCATCCTGTTCAGCAAACGCGATCTGACCACCGCAAAGAGCGGCTCCTACGGTGCACTCGGCGGCGCAGCCTCCCATGGCTGCATCCGCTTGCTCGTGGAGGATGCAAAATGGCTGTATTATTATGCTTGCCCGGGTACGACCGTTGAGGTCACAAAGTCGCTCCCGTCGGACAGAGGCCTGAAGTCGGCGCTCCGCGCGCAGAGAAACGAGACGAAGTTTAAGCTGTATAAAGAAATGCAGATGAACTTCTTCGACAATGCGGAACTGCCGAACGACAAGGCGTGGGTCACACATGATAATGCGGCGCTGCGCAAGGAAAGCAAAGCGAGCGCAAAGCTCATCCATTCGCTGACGCTCGGTGAAGAGCTCGAGATCCTGCTCTATAACGACGCGTGGGTCAAGGTGCGCGATATGGACGGCAAAGAGGGGTATGTTTACCGCGGGTATATTTCGCTGACGGAGGGCAAGACGGACACCCGCGAAGATGCGAACGTGATCAAGGCAACGACCTGGATGTTTTCCGAGAAGGACGACGCCGTGGAAAAGCGCATCTGTAAGGTGCCGACGGACACGACCGTGCGGGTGCTCGAGGTGGACGAGGCGACCGGGTTTACGAAAATCGAGTATTATACCGAGACGGGCTACGTTTTGTCCAAATATCTCAAGGTCGCATACGGCATCGATATGGGCGATCAAAATGCTCCCGTTGTAAGCACGACGCCGACGCCCGCAGCGACCGCAACGCCGGAGATCACAGCCACATCTGAGACGTCCGCGGATGCGGCTCCCGAGCAAACGCCTGCCGCCTGAGCGGCATCGTGAGGCTTACGATGAAGCAATTTGACGTTGAGCCGGTTTCGCTGCTGCAGCGCAGCGTTTACGGCTGTTCCATGGTATCCTCCGAACGGACGGTCTCGGAGGATATTCCCGTGCTTGCAAAGCGGTACCGCGCGGCGCGTCCAAATGCAAGCTGGCCCGTGCTGCCGTTCTTTGTGCTTTCCCGTGGGTTTAACCGTGCGACGGGCAGATTCTCGCTGTTCGTCGGTGGAGAGGAACAGGCGGAGGGACTGGAGCTCGCGGAGCTTCCCGCGGGTCTGTATGCGCGTATCATTGTGAAGCCGCGCTTTGCTTTCCTGCTCGGCAGAGAGATCGGCAGGGCAAAGCGGTATTTTTATCAAGCATGGCTTTCGAACAGCGCTTATATGGGCCAAAACATGGAATACGAATACCATACGGCAAAGAGCATGGAGCCGCGCCCGCAAGTGGAACTGATCTTTGGGATCCGGCCGCGGTAAGAACGGCTGCATCTCCCGCTTTCCTCGGATGAGCGCCGGCTTGCCGCTCTCCGCGCCGATGCCCCGGAGGCTTTGAAGCAGCGCAAGAAAAAGCAGGACGAGAAGCCGCCGCCTTTCAAGGAAAGCAGCATAAGACGCTGCGATCGAAGCCCTGCAGACGGGAAACGCTTTCTGCACAGTATGTTCGGTACATAAATACGGACGGTTCACATGTGAACCGTCCGTTTTCTCGTGCCGTAAATGAGATAGCTCTTCCGAGTTTCCTGCGTCGGCAGAAAGCGATCACCACTCCGGCGCAAGACATGCGTCGAGCGCGGCCGTGATCTGCTCCCGGTCCATGTTCTGCCCGATAAAAGCCAGCTTGGTGCAGCGGTCACCGTAGGTCGCGTCCCAGGCCTTGCGCAGCGTGGGATTCGCTCGCAGCGCCGCAGCCTGCTGCCCTTTCGGCGCAGCGGCAAGCCAGCGGCCGTAGGGAACGGCGGAGATCTGTTTGCCTGCCTGTTCAAAGATATAGGCGGTATCCGGTTCGTCGGCGAACCAGAGCGAGCCCTTGCAGCGGATGACGCTTGCGGGGAACCGCCGCTGCACATAATCGTCGAGCTTCTTCGAATCAAACCCGCGTTTTTGACGGTAAACAAAGGTGCCGATGCCGTACTCGTCCGTTTCCGGCTCGCCCGCATGCGCGATCGCGTCTGCCCAGCCGGTCGATGTGATCGCCTTTGCAAAGCTGAACGCGTGCGTGAAAAGGATCTCTTTGCAGTCCACTGCGCCGTAGTTTGCCTCGATGATGTGCGCGCCGGGTTGGAGCGCGAGGATCATTGCGCGAATACGCTGTTTTTGCTCCGGCGTAACAAGATCGACCTTGTTGAGTACGACGGTATTGCAGAATTCGATCTGCTGCACGAGCAGGTTTTCGATGTCGTCCTCATCGATGCCGGGGCGGGTCAGCGCGTCGCCGTTGTCAAATTCGTCTGCCATGCGCTTTGCATCGACGACTGCGGTAATGCTGTCGAGATAGCAGAGCTCGAGAAGATCCTCCTGCGCGGCAGAGGCGTTCGGGGAGGGCGTCAGCGACTGCGCGATCGGGATCGGTTCGCAAATGCCGCTTGCTTCGATCAGGATCGCATCAAAGCGGCCGGACAAGGCGAGTTTCAGCATTTGCTTGATGAGATCCTGCTTGAGCGTACAGCAGATGCAGCCGTTTTGCAGGGGAATGAGGTTCTCGTCCGCTTCGCGCACAAATCCCTTGTCCGCGATCAGGCTCGCGTCCACATTGATCTCACCGATGTCGTTTACAACGACTGCAACGCGATAGCCCTTTTGATTCTGAAGAACATGGTTCAGCAGCG
>HF985491.1:13052-14603 GCA_000432015.1 Clostridium sp. CAG:1024
TCAGCGGCGAGGTCTTGCCCGCGCCGAGATAGCCGGTGAGCAGGGAAATGGGAATCTGTTTCTGTCGCATGGATGTTCGTCTCCTTCTGCGCGGTCGTGTGCGGGATGCCCCGCGCCGGAGCGCATTCTCTTTTCTGCCGATCATTATAACACAAATCTTGCAGCCGCAGTACTCGGCAGGCCGTGGCATATACTTGCGGCGCAGGGATCACAAGGTGATTTTCGCGAAATTGCAGAACGGCTCAGCGATCTTCCATAGCGCGGTCCATTGCCGCAATGAAGCGTTCGGAAAGAACGGTCCAGCCTGCAATGTAGATAGTTCCGTTTTGAAAGATGAGCTTCGTTGCCTTTGTACCGCGTTCCAACCGTACGAATTCGGAAAAACGATACACTTTTTCGTTCCCGAACATTGTGCGGTAACGGAAGGTGCTGCTGCCCGTCATGACCGCCGACTGGTTTTTCCAACATAGAATGGCGCCGATACCGGCAGCGAGCAGCGCGGCAAACGCGATCATGCGAATGAGGAATGCCGTCTTCAGAACAAACGGGCAGAGAAAAGCCGCAATGATCGCGACAATACCGAAGCCAAGCGCCAAGGTCGATTGATACAGATCTTTTTCTTTCATGCGTCCCCCTCAAATAAATAAATGCATCTATGCTTCATTTATCCTTCTCCATTCTTAATCTGTAGAATTGTTGTACCCATTCAGGATATTCTTTGTATAAGTTTGCATTCCGAATCTTTTCTAGTGTTCTTTTGCCAACACGTCTATCCATAATCGCAAAAACCTTGATGAGATAATTCTCGCTCTCCAATGCATCCTTAATAGACAATTGCAAATACTCAGTTGCCGCTGACAGAAAATTACAATCGGAAAAGGTCACATCATTACTCCATTTCTCTTTAAACGCAGAATTATCGTAATCCCATTTTCCTGTTGTTTTCCACGTTTTAAAGACATCAAGTACCTGCTTGTACATATCAACCCACGAAAAATTCGCAAGTTCTTTTCCGTCAAGTCTAATAGATGCTCTGCCATACGGATTGTGTACATCGTAGTAGTAGCGAGTTAGAAAACAAGTTATTCTGCCACGTAACGTACCACATAAAATATCGGTCAGTTATTTTTCAAACCTGACCAAGATTTGTAATGATTTGTTTCAAACATGACCTTGTTCCTCCTGGCATCTATTCCGCTGCCCAATCTGCTCCTTAGTATCAAGTGGCCTAAACTGCGGTCGGCGCTGGCAGCAATCCCGGTGCCACAACACACGACATCTAATCTACAGCCTAAACACTACCGCTATTTCCAAGCCATCCACTTTTTCTCTGGTCAGACTAAAAAGCAGATGTGTTTCCATACAAGAAAGCCGAGCTTTCCGCAAGGCTTCACTGATGCCAACCTCATAAAAAGCCGGGAAATACGCCATTCTTTGGCCCTTATTTGTCTTTTCTTGACAGCAAACATACCGTCTCGACAGATGCCCCGCATTCATCAAATTGCGTGAGCACCTTTTGCTCAATGGGAAACTTGTACGCAATCGCCTTTA
>HF985492.1 GCA_000432015.1 Clostridium sp. CAG:1024
TCCGGCGACGTGCGCTGGAAGCTGCAATTATTGAGAGAGATAGACGATCCTCAGTATGCGGCGAACATGGCGGCGCTTGAAAAGGTACAGCCCAAAGACCTCTCCGCTTCGGAAATCGACGTGCGCCTCGGCGCAACGTGGCTTCCGCCCGAGGACATTGAACAGTTCGTACATGAGCTTTTAAGCACCGCCTACTATATCCGTAACCGCATCAAGGTACATTATTCGCCCATCACGGCGGCGTGGAACATCGAGAACAAGAACGCCGACTATAACAACGTGGCGGCGGGCGTCACTTACGGCACAAACCGTATCAACGCCTACAAGATCATCGAGGAAACCTTAAACCTCAAGGATGTGCGTATCTTTGATACCGTCACCGACGAGAACGGAAACGAAGTGCGGGTGCTGAACAAGAAGGACACCATACTCGCGCAGCAGAAGCAGCAGGCGATCAAGGACGCTTTCCGCGACTGGATATGGAAAGATCCTGACCGCCGCGACAGGCTGACTACTCTTTACAACACCAAATTCAACAGCATACGCCCCCGCGAGTACGATGGAAGCCATATCCGCTTTACGGGGATGAATCCCGAGATAACGCTTCGCCCTCACCAGGTGAACGCCATCGCCCGCATCCTGTACGGCGGCAACACCCTGTTGGCGCACGTCGTCGGAGCGGGCAAGACCTTTGAAATGGTCGCCTCCGCTATGGAAAGCAAACGGTTGGGGCTGTGTCAAAAGAGCCTGTTCGTTGTGCCAAACCATCTCACGGAGCAATGGGCGGCAGAGTTCTTGCAGCTTTACCCTTCCGCGAACATCCTTGTGGCAACGAAAAAGGACTTTGAAACCCGAAACCGCAAGAAGTTTTGCTCCCGTATCGCCACGGGAGATTACGATGCCGTCATTATCGGGCATTCACAGTTCGAGAAGATACCCATGAGCATCGAGCGACAGCGGGCGGTCTTGCAGGAGCAGCTTGACGAGATCGTGGACGGCATAGCCGAGGCAAAGAGCGCCCGGGCGGAGCGTTTCACGGTCAAGCAGCTTGAAAAGACAAAGAAGCAGATCAAGCTGAAGCTCGAAAAGCTGAACGACCAGAGCCGCAAGGACGATGTTGTGACATTCGAGGAATTGGGCGCTGACCGCCTGTTCGTGGACGAGGCGCATTTCTACAAAAACCTGTTCCTGTTCACCAAGATGCGGAACGTAGCGGGCCTGGCGCAGACCGAGGCACAGAAATCAGCCGACCTCTTTATGAAGTGCCGCTATCTCGATGAACTTACGGGCGGGCGCGGCATAGTATTTGCCACGGGAACGCCTATCTCCAACAGCATGACCGAGATGTATACCATGCAGCGGTATCTGCAATATGAAACGCTGCGAAGGCAAGGTCTGACGCACTTCGACGCATGGGCTTCCACCTTTGGCGAAACCATTACCTCTATCGAATTAGCTCCGGAAGGCACGGGCTATCGCGCCAAAACAAGATTTGCCCGCTTTTACAACCTCCCCGAGCTTATCGCCATGTTCAAACAGGTGGCTGACATTCAGACCGCCGATATGCTCAACCTTCCCGTGCCAACGGTCAACTACCATAACGTAGCCATGAAGCCATCCGAGCATCAGAGGGATATGGTCGCCTCCCTTGCGGAGCGCGCCGAGCGGGTGCGAAACGGCATGGTCGAACCAACCGTCGATAATATGCTGAAAATCACAAACGACGGCAGAAAACTCGCGCTCGACCAGCGGCTTGTGAACGGTATGCTGCCAGATAACGAGGAAAGCAAGGTCAACGCCTGCATGGATAATATCTATCGCGTATGGGAGGCGGGCGAAGAAAAGAAGCTGACGCAGCTTGTGTTCTGCGACCTCTCTACGCCGCACAATGACGGCACATTCAACGTGTACGACGACCTCAAGGCAAAGCTCATGGAGCGCGGCATTCCCGCAGAGGAAATCGCCTTTATCCATGACGCAAAGACCGAGGTGCAGAAGGCGGCACTGTTTACGAGCGTCCGGCGCGGGCTTGTGCGGGTGCTGATCGGCTCTACCGCAAAAATGGGCGCGGGTACAAATGTGCAAAGAAAGCTCGCCGCGGAGCATCACCTCGATATACCGTGGCGACCCAGCGACATCGAACAGCGCGAGGGCAGGATGATACGGCAAGGAAACACCAACGAAAGCGTGGAGGTGTTCCGCTATGTGACGGAAAACACCTTCGACGCCTATATGTGGCAGACGATTGAGAGCAAGCAGAAGTTCATATCACAGATCATGACTTCAAAATCGCCCGTCCGCTCCTGCGAGGACATTGACGAAACCGCACTTTCGTATGCGGAGGTCAAAGCCCTTGCCACGGGCAACCCGTACATCAAGGAAAAGATGGACTTGGAGATCGACGTGTCAAGGCTGAAGCTCGTAAAGGCAAATTATCAAAGCCAAAAGTACGCGATGGAGGACAGGCTTCTCAAATACTTCCCCCGCGAGGTCAAGCTCACGGAGGAACGCATCGCGGGCTTCAAAGCGGATATGTCGCTCTACGAGCAGCACAAGACCGAGGACTTCCCGGGCATGGTGCTTAATGGCGTGAACTACGCCGAGAAAAAGGACGCGGGCGCGGCGCTCATTGAAACGTGCAAAGCGCAGACCTCGCCCGAGTTAAAGGAGGTCGGCAGCTTCCGAGGCTTTACGCTCATGCTGTCCTACGACACCTTTGGCAAGACCTTTAAGCTGACGCTTAAAGGCGCGCTATCCCACACGATAGACCTCGGCAGCGACATTCACGGCAACATTCAGCGTATGGAAAACGCCTTTGATATGTTCCCGACGCGGCTCAACGCCTGCGAACAGGCGCTTGCCAACCTTCAAACACAAATCGAGAACGCTAAAGCGGAGGTGGAAAAGCCCTTTGCACAGGAGGATGAGCTACGGACAAAAATGGCGCGGCTTGCTGAGCTTGACGCGATGCTCAACATGGACAAACGCGAGAACGACACGCTGGATGCAGCGCCGGAGCAGGAGGAAGAAAGAACGAAACGGCGTTCAGAGCCGGAGTATGAGAGGTAACTATGGAACATAGACGACAGGTATCAAAAGCAGAAATAGAGCGGGCGCGGGAGCTTGACTTACTCACATATTTGCAGACCTATGAGCCGCACGAACTGGTGCGTATTTCATCCGCTGTGTATTCTACCCGTAGCCACGACAGCTTGAAAATCAGTAACGGCAAATGGTTTCAATGGTCAACGGGCGTCGGCGGTGTCTCCGCATTGGACTATCTTGTAAAGGTGCAGGGCATGGACTTCGTCAGCGCCGTCTTGCGGATATTGGAGTGTACGCGATATGCCACGCCGACAAAGACCTATACTCCAAAGCGGGCAAAGCCAATGGATTTTGTATTGCCCGCGCCGCATGAGAACAATGACCGCGTTGCCGCTTATCTTACGGGGCGGGGGTTATCGGAAGACTTGCTCAACATGTATTTCAACATGGGCTTGGTATATGAGGACAGACGGCATAACTGCGTATTCGTTGGCTTTGATAAGGACACCGTTCCCCGCTACGCAATGCTCCGAAGCAGCGACCCTTCCTCCACGTTTTTGCGGGAGGTTGAGGGCAGCGATAAGCGGTATTCCTTTTCCGCGCCGCATAGCGGCAGCGAAACGCTGTTTGTGTTTGAAAGCGCCATTGACTGCCTTTCCTTTATCGAATTGCAGCGCATGGAAAATCCGCTACGTAGGCCGGATAATTACCTGTCCCTATCGGGCGTATACCGGCCCGGCGAAGGCAGGCGGACCGAATTGCCGGCGGCTTTGCAGGAATTTCTTTCTGCCAACGACGGCATCCGCCACATAGCTTTGTGCCTGGACAACGACGATGCAGGCGTAAAGGCGGCAATGGCGATATGCGCCGCTATGCCGGAAGGATATACAACGGAGCTGCTGCCGCCGGAGGTCGGCAAGGACTATAATGAGCAGCTCATCTTGCGTAAGCATATCAAAACGCCAGTCAAAACGAGGGGCGCGCAGAGCGCCCGCCATCACACTATGGAGGAAAAAGCAAGATGATGAACAAGACTTTTGCGTATGTTTGCGCGCCCACCAATCATGCCACAGGCTTTGCCTCGGGCAAGCTAAAGGAATACAGCAAGACCCTCTTTGAACTCGGGTATGTGCCTATCTGCCCCTGCATGATGTTCTCCCGTTTCCTTTCGGAATCCGTGCCGGAGCAGCGCGAAGCAAGGCGTTCAATGTCGCTGGAGCTTTTGCGCCGCTGCCGTGTCCTCGTCGTTTGTTCCGACGAACTGACAGAGGAAATGGAAGCGGAAATCCTGCTTGCCAAGCGCCTCGGTATGGTCACTACTACGCTTACGGGCATCAAGAAGATCTCGCTGCATACGGCAAGCGGAGGTGACGAAGCATGAAACCCTACAAGGTGACGATTACCAAAAAGCTGCAAATGACCGTCGAGGTCGAAGCAGAAAACCGCATGGAAGCGGAGCGGCTTGTGCATGACAAATGGAACAAGGGCGACTTTATTCTCGATGCCGAGTGCTTCAAGGGCGTCGATTTCAAGGCTGTTATGCCCGAGAGGGAACGCGGTGCGCGGTGATTCATTTCTCGGATGGTGGAATAGGACAATGCTTCTGCATTGGATTAGCCAGCACTGAATTTGTGTGACCACAAATTCTCTGGTTAGGGGATTTGCACCCCTAATACCCCAGCAAACGACAATGCTGTTTGTCAACTTCCATGTTCTTATGAAAAGTGAGGTGAGAAAATGCGAACAAGACCTAACAGAGTATGGGCGCATCTGACGAACGATGAATACGCTCATTTCAAGAAATGCGTTACGAGAAGCGGATACTCGGCAGATGGGTATATTCGTTCTCTCATCATGGGAAGTATACCGAGAGAACCTCCCCCGATTGAATACCGCCAAATGATAAATGAGCTTCGCGCCATTGGAAACGCGATGAATCAGATAGCCGCCCGAGCAAACGCCACGGGCTTTTTTCTTGTCGAGGAATATGCGGCAAACGCTATACGGTTGGCAAACACAGTCACATCCATTCGAGAAGCCGTATGTATGCCCGATAGGATAACCTAATGGCAGTCACGGCGATATGGAACGTAAAAGGCTGGATAGGAAGTGTATTGAACTACACGGTCAACCCCGAAAAAACCGAAAACCCCGAATGGAGCGAGAAGCAACAGCAGAGTATGCTTGATGTAATGGAATACGCCATGCAATCAGCGCCAAAGAAAGTGCTGGATAAGATCATTGACTACGCAATCGACGATTTCAAAACAGAGAAGCAATACTACGTCACGGGAATCAACTGCGATCCTGCCACCGCGAGAAACGACATGATACTGACTAAACGCATTTGGGGCAAGGAAGGCGGCAATATCGCCTATCACGGTTATCAGAGCTTCAAGACTGGCGAAGTGTCGGCAGACAAAGCACACCAAATTGGGGTTGAACTTGCACAGGCGTTATGGGGTGATAGATTTGAGGTTATCGTATCAACGCATTTGAATACCAAGACCGTTCACAACCACTTTGTGCTGAACTCGGTTTCCTTTGTCGATGGTCTAAAGTATTACGACCAAAAAAAGACATACCAACGTATGCGTGATATGTCAGACGCGCTTTGTGAGAAGTACCATTTATCAGTAATCGAGAATCCTGCGCGACATGGCAGGTCACGCGCCGAGTGGGAAGCTGAAAAGAACGGCAGGCCGACATGGATGACGGCTATCCGTTTGGACTTGGACGCAGCTATCATGGGCGCGGTGAATTTTCAAGGCTTTGTCAAAAACATGAGAGAACGTGGATACGAGGTCGAAAAGCGCGGACGCGATTGGCGCATAAAGCCGCAAAACCATAGGAACTTCAGCCGTTTGCGACGCTTTGGTGAGAAATACACTGAGGACGCCATCATCGAGCGCATCATCCGTCAACGGTGGCCGTCGCGTCCGCCCAAGCCGGAGGAAAAGAAAACTGTTCGTCGTGGGCGCACACATGGAGACTTTCGCCTGTCAAAGGTCACATGGAATGGCTTGCGGGCGCTCTACTATTTCTATCGTCGAAAATTACAGGAGGCGTGTCGGCAACAGTCAAGCTATACTCCGTATGTGTTGCGAGAGGATATTCGCCATCTTGAAGCGGTGGATAAGCAGTTCCACTTTTTATTCAGACACAAGATAGATACCGCGGAAGAACTCACTTCCTATCGTGACGATGCCAGTCAGAGAATTACCATCATATCCGAGGAACGAAAAGAACTCAAAAATGAGCTGCGGCGCATAGGCATACCCGAACAGCGTCTTGAAGAAATCAAGACCCGTATCGGGCAAATATCCGCGGAGCTTAGAACGCTCCGACAGGACGTAAAGCTATGCGACGCTATTGCTGTGCGCTCTTTGGAGATTGCCGAGAAGAACGCGCAGCTTAAACAAATTGAAGAAAAGGAGGTAGAGAGGAAACGGGAACAAGAGCGTAAACACGGCAAGACGCATATCAGGTAATGCAGATAATATCCGCGATACAGGTAAGACTTATATGGTGGAAAACACACAAGTTCACCATACAAGTCTACTAAGTGAAACTGTTGTTTTTTAATGGACTTGTATGCTATAATAAGATATAAGTTGGAGGCGCAGCATGGAGCAACAGTATACCCCGCCGTTTACCATGACGGATAGAATAATTGAGAAGATTTCGGAGATCAGCGAGCTTGTAGGTCGTATCACCGCATGGCAGGACATGAACGCAAATCCGAAGCTGCGGCGCGAGAACAGAATCAAGACGATTCATTCCTCGCTTGCCATAGAGAACAACTCGCTCTCGCTCGACCAAGTGACTGCAATTATTAACGGAAAACGCATACTGGGAGAGCCACGGGAAATACAAGAGGTCAAGAACGCATTTGAAGCATACGAGCGTCTCTTGAGCTTTGACCCGTATTCGGCAAAAGACCTGCTCACGGCACACCACACCTTGATGAACGAGCTTGTACGCGAAGCGGGTATGTTCCGAAGCGGCGGCGTCGGCGTATACAAAGGCGAACAGCTTGTTCACATGGCTCCGCCCGCCAACATGGTGCAGGAGCTTATCGGCAATCTGCTCACATGGGTAAAAACTTCAAAGGTGCATCCTTTGGTGAAAAGCTGTGTTTTCCACTACGAATTTGAGTTTATCCATCCCTTTGCCGATGGAAACGGAAGAATGGGGCGAATGTGGAACACGTTGCTCCTATACAAATGGAAGCCCATTTTTGCATGGCTGCCGATAGAAACACTGATACGGGAACGGCAGGACGCTTACTATGATGCGCTCGGCAAAGCGGACAAGGCGGCGGACGCTACGCCGTTTGTTGAGTTTTTGTTGTCGGTTATATATGATACGCTCCATGAAATATCCCAAAGTCAGCAGGGCGAGCAGGATGTAAGTCCGTCTGTTAAACTGCTTATGGAAAAGCTCGACGGCGATACGCTTTCAGCACAGCAAATTATGGATCGCTTGGGACTGAAGAACCGGGCATCTTTTCGGAAGCTCTACCTTGTTCCTGCATTGGAGCATGATTTAATCGAAATGGAGTATCCCGACAAGCCAAACAGCAGCAAGCAACGGTATAGGAAAAAGAAATAAAACACACCACGCATTTGAGGCGTTCCCCCCCAAGGGAGCGTCTTTTTTATGTAACCAAACCAAGAAATGGAGGTCGAAAAACAACATGAGCCAACAGGGAGAAGCGGCGGAACAGATCGTCAATATGGCGACAAATGTGACCGTTAAAGGCGTTGAGTGCCTTACCAACCTTGCAGGCAGAGGCGCTTTATCCCTTGCCACGTTTCTTGTTGCGGCATTGAAGGACGAGAAGCGCACAAGCGGCAAGGCGCGTATGCGGGCGTTCAACGGCAAGCCCACAAAGGTATTCGCTATCAAGGCGAAGGACTTGAAGCTGTTTGCCGAGGAAGCCAAGAAGTACGGCGTTCTGTATGCGGCGGT
>HF985493.1:0-712 GCA_000432015.1 Clostridium sp. CAG:1024
TAGTACATGCGCGGTGAAAAGTCCGTGCGCACGCTGCGGTTGCAGGTCGTGAGAAACTGCATCTGGCTCTCGGAGAAATGCGTTGCCTCCTCGAGCCCGACCACATCGTATTCCTGCCCCTGGTACTGGTACACGTCCTTTTCCGCGTCGCAGTATCCCAGCTTGATGCGGCTGCCGTTCGGAAAGAGAAAGGCTCTTTGCGTGCTGTTGTAGCGAACGGCGCCCGTCAGCTCCGCAAGCAGCGGACGCACATGGTTTTCATTGAGCTCGGGGAGCGTCCTGCGCAGCAGCAGCAGTTGGAGTCCCGGGTATCGGAGCGCGAGCAGCACGAACTTTCGGCGCATCGCCCAGCTTTTGCCGCCGCCGCGCGCGCCGCCGTATGCCGTGTGCCTTGCGCGGGAGAGAAAGAACTGGCGCTGCCGCGGATTGGGACAGCCTTTTAAGTGCAGCACCATGTCAGTCGCTCCATCCTTCCCTGTCGTCCATGACCACGACGAGTTTTCCGTCCTCCGCGTCTCCGTCCGGCGTCCTGCCGCGCAGCTCAGATAGCAGCGACAGCGCGACCGTCGCCTGCAATTCGCCCATGAGCGCGCGCTCTGAAAGATAGCCCGCAATCCGCCGCACCGCATCGGAAAGAATGCGCTGCTCCTCGGTGCGGCCTTGGCCTTCGGCCGCGTCGAGTATGCTTTGCTCGGAGCGGGCGGCTGCGGCG
>HF985493.1:822-2877 GCA_000432015.1 Clostridium sp. CAG:1024
CAGGCGGCAAAATACGCGTCCACGCGGCGTTTCAGATGCTCCGTTTTTGATGTTGTCATGCGCCCGTCTCCTTTTCGTCGTTTTTCTGCTGTGGGAAAGCGCCCGCGCTCCCCTCGCCCGGTCTCTATTATAGAACATTTGTTTGCATAAATTCTCCGAGAATTGCAGGTTTTCGCAGCGTGCCTTACCGCAGCCTCGAACGGCCGCGTTTTTTCTGTACAAACAGGTCAAAAAAGCGTATGATAGCCATGCGCGGCAGTCTGTACGGCCCGCAAATTCACCGAACGAAAGGAACTACCAAGATGGAACCGCAGCATGAACCGAAAAAGCAAAGTCTCAAGGAGCGGCTCAAGGCGCTCTGGAACTATTTTTCGACCTATGAAAAGATCTGGTTTTTCAGCATTCTGATCGTGGCCTCGGTGTTCGCCGTGCTCTTCCCGGAGGAGGACGTCAACGGCGTCAACGGCGGCCTGATCATGGCGCTGTATCTTGCAGACACATTTCTGAACATTCTCTGTGAGCTTTTGATCTCTAAGCAGAGCAAATGGAATTTTATCGTCTCCGTATTCGTCGAGATCACGGAGATTCTCATCTGCGTCGTGCTGGCCTACCGCTTTGCGACGATGGCGACGACGCTGTTCTTCTGGCTGCCGATCGACATCATCAGCTTTATCAACTGGCATAAGCACCCGGATCATCAGGAAACGTCGCTGACCAGGGTGCGCAAGCTGAGCGGCTGGGCGGAGGTCGCGGTGCTTGCGGGCGTTGTGCTTTGGACCGTGGGCGTCGGGTATTTTCTGACCACGCTGGACTTCGGCACCGATCTGTTCCACGGCAACGAGACGCTGGAGGTCATCGTGTGCTATCTGGACGCCTGCGCATCCGCGGTGGGCGTGTGCAACGGCATCTTCATTCTTCTGCGCATCCGCGAGCAGTGGATCGCATGGTATATCAGCGCGCTGCTCGAGGCGGTGATCAACATTCTGTCCGGGCAGTATGTGCTTCTGGTGCTGAAGGTCGGGTATCTGACGAACACGACCTACGGGTACATCAAATGGAGCGAGTACATCCGCAAGCACAAGGACGAATCCGCGCTCGACACGAAGCTGTTCTGACTTCCTTTTCTTTCTAGAAAGAAAGGAGCAAAAGAAAGTCGATTGCGGAGGAGCTGCGCTGCTGTTCTGCGGCAGGGTTCGCCAACGTGTTACACAAAACGGACGGTTTGCACATGAACCGTCCGTTTTGCGTGCCGGGAAGTGCGGGAAGCCGTCCTATTTGCAAGACGAGCTCTCTCCGCAAAGTCTTTTGTTTCGTTTTTTCAAGAAAGAGAGGGAAGCAAAAGAAAGTCGCTTTCGGAGACGCGGCTCGGCTGTTCTTCAGCAGGGTTCGCCGACGTGATACACAAAACGGACGGTTCCTATGCGAACCGCCCGTTTATTCTGCCGCAAGAGGGAAGAGCGGGGGAAAACCTTTCTCCGCCAATCTCCTTGTCCCGCAAAGTCTTTTGTTTCTTATGAAAAGAAAACGTTCTCTTCTAATTATTTAGAAGAAAAGAAATCGTACCCTCGAACCGGGCCGCGCGACGCCTCAGTCGTCTCTGCGTGCCGTTGCGCGTTTTTCGAGCTCCTTCAGCTTCTTGACGGGATCCTTGACTTTTGCAAGGAAGATCATGGCCGCGATGATGTAGGGCTTGAAGGAAGCCTCCTTGTACAGCGGATCACGATAGCGATCGAACACGGATGCGTCGACTTCGCCCGCTTCGCAGGAAACGCCGGTGATGTCGGCGGGCAGGCAGTGCAGGTACAGCGCCTTGCCGTCCTTCGTGGTCTTCATGAGCTCCTCGGTGCAGGTCCAGTCCTTATGCTCCGCATTCTGCGCAAGCAGGCGCTTTTCGAGCGCTTTGATGCCGTCCATATCGCCCTGCGCGTACAGCTCGGTGCGCTCTTCCATTGCCTTGAACGGCGCCCAGCTCTTCGGATATACGATGTCGGCATCCTTGAAGGCGTCCGCCATGGAATTGGTGATCTCAAACTTGCCGCCGTAGGTCTCGGCATT
>HF985493.1:2903-4598 GCA_000432015.1 Clostridium sp. CAG:1024
GCGATCTCTTCGACCTCGGGGAAGACGTCGTATCCTTCCGGATGGGCCAGGGTGACGTCCATGCCGAAGCGGGTGAACAGGCCGATGACGCCCTGCGGGACGGACAGCGGCTTGCCGTAGCTCGGGCTGTAGGCCCAGGTCATGGCGACCTTCTTGCCCTTCAGGTTCTCGATGCCGCCCATCTCATGGATGATGTGGAGCGTATCCGCCATGCACTGCGTGGGATGGTCGATGTCGCACTGGAGATTCACGAGCGTGGGCTTCTGCTCGAGCACGCCGTCCTTGTTGCCCTGCGTCACGGCGTTGACGACCTCATGCATGTAGGCGTTGCCCTTGCCGATGTACATATCGTCGCGGATACCGATCGCGTCCGCCATGAAGGAGATCATGTTTGCGGTCTCGCGGACGGTCTCGCCGTGCGCGATCTGGCTCTTGCCCTCGTCAAGATCCTGAACTTCCAGACCCAGCAGGTTGCAGGCGGATGCGAAAGAGAAGCGCGTGCGGGTGCTGTTGTCGCGGAACAGAGAGATGCCGAGGCCGGAGTCAAAGATCTTCGTGGATACGTTGTTCTCGCGCAGATGGCGCAGCGCGTCCGCAACGGTGAACACCGCTTCGATCTCATCCTGCGATTTTTCCCAGGTCAGGAAAAAGTCGCCTTCGTACATGTCCGAATAGTTCAGCTTTTCGAGTTTGTCGGTAAACTGCTTGACATTGGATTTTTTGCTCATGAATTCTCTCCTATCGTTTTTAAGGGTTTAGAATGAACGATCGTTTTCGGAGCGCCGCCCCGCAAGGAAGCGTACCGTCCCGCGTCGCGGAAAAGCCGCAGCCTTCGGGGCAAGAGCCTTCCATCCCGCCCGGAAGGGAAGATGGGATCGGAACATGGCGCTTTGGTCAGATACGCGGGGGACGCTGTCCCCCGCACAGTACGCCCGTATTTACTTGATGTCGTTGTTTGTCTTGCCTGCACGGAACTGGCAGACGTCCTCAGCACCCTTGCCCTTGTAGAGCGAGGGGGCAAGCGCGTACACGGCGGCACAGCGAACGAGGTCCTCTTTCCAGGTGATCTCGTTGGGCGCGTGTGCCTGCGACTCCGCACCGGGGCCGAAGCCGACGCAGGGAATGCCGTAGCGGCCCTGGATGGACACACCGTTCGTCGAGAACGTCCACTTGTCGATGAGCGGACGGTGGCGCAGCGCCATTGCATCCGGATGGCCGACGCGCTTGTCGCCGTACAGCGCCTTGTGCGCGTCTGCGAGCGCCTGCACGTGCGGCGCGGATTCCTTGTTGATCCACGTCGGGAAGTAGCACTCTGTCTCATATTTGAGCCCCGTCCATGCCGGACGGTCATACATATACATCGAGACCTTTGCGCCGTACTTCTTGCAGGCGGGCAGATCCTCGATCTCCTTCAGACAGGAATCCCAGGTCTCGCCTGCGGTCATGCGGCGGTCGATGGAGATCGCGCAGGAGTCCGCGACCGCGCAGCGGCTCGGGCTCGTATAGAAGATCTGGCTGACGGCGCAGGTGCCGCGGCCGAGGAAACGCGCGTCCTCATAGTGCTCCGGGTTGAACTCCGGCTCGAGCATTTTCACAAGACCCTTGATCGCATCCGTCTCGGCGCAGCCGTTTTCGTTCAGCTGCTTGACCTCGGACACAATCTCCGCCATCTTGTAGATCGCATTGTCACCGCGC
>HF985493.1:4697-9202 GCA_000432015.1 Clostridium sp. CAG:1024
GCCGTCCGTCGGCTCGGTGGAAACAACGAATTCCGGCGTGATGCCGTCCTCGTTGTGGATATACTGCCAGCACAGGCCATCGCAGTCCTCCTCCTGCACGGTGGCCGTGACAAGGATCTTGTAGCCCGCCGGGATGAGGCCGAGATCCTTCATGATCTTCGCGCCGTAGACCGCGGACACCACGCCGCCCTCCTGATCGGAACCGCCGCGGCCGTAGATGATGTCGTCCGTCTCGTAGCCCTCGTAGGGATCGTTCGTCCAATTGTCGCGGTTGCCGATGCCGACGGTGTCGATGTGCCCGTCAAAGGCGATGATCTTTTCGCCGTCGCCCATGTAGCCCAGCGCGTTCCCCTCGGGGTCGATCCACGCCTTGTCAAAGCCCAGCGCCTCCATCTCTTTGATGGTGCGGCGAATCACGCCCTCCTCCTCGCAGCTCTCGCTCGGGATCGCGATGAGGTCGCGGAGAAAACGGGTCATCTGCGGCAGATATGCCTCTGCTGCTCTCTTGACGGCTGCTGCTTCCATGTGTGATTGCTTCCTTTCGTTCTTTTCATATCATCCGCACCGGCCCGGTCCGGAACGCTCAGTCCCGCTTCGCGTCGATGTACGAATACAGCGTGTACTTCGAAATACCGAAATACTTCGACACTTTATCGCCGCTCTTTGTGACGAGGAACGCGCCCGCGTTGTTCAAGAACTGGATCGCGGTAATCTTGTCGTCCTTCGTCATCATGGCGACGGGCTTGCCCACGAGCGCCACGCTCTGCTCGATGAGATCGTCCAGCAGGTCGTTCACATTCTGTGGGATGCGATCGGGCTGCTCCTGCCCGGCGGCCTTGTGATTCAGAATGGAATTGATGGCGCGCTCCGCCATGAGCAGCTCCGTAATATCATAATTCAGGGAGAATACACCCTCGACCTCGCCGTTTTCATCCTTCAAAAAGACCGTGCTGGATTTCAGGATCCGGCCGTCGCGTGTCTTGGTGAGGTAGCCGTGCATGTCGCCCGGCGCGCCCTCGTCCCTGTGCTGCACCGCTTCGAGCACGATGCGCGAAGGTCCGTCGCCCAGCTGCCGCTGCGAAACGTGCCCGTTTTCGATGGCGACGATGGTGTGGTCCGGATCGGCGCTCCTGAGATCGTGTACCACGACCTCGCTGTTTTCGCCAAACTGTTCGGTGATGGCAAGCGCAAGACGCTTCATCAGATCGAGATCCATAGTGTGCCTCCAGCCCTCATACTAAATATAGCAGAAACGGACAGAAATTCAAGCGATTTCCCAAATTCTTTTTTACGAATGCTAAAAATTTTTTAGGCGTCTCTCTATATCCAAAATAGTATATCATGTCATGCGGCGCGCCTGCAAGTAAAAGCGCGGCGGCAAAGAGAAAAATCGGCGCACTTCGACGGCGCAGGGACGGATGCGGCGCGCGGCGCGGCAGCAAAATGTTGAAAGGAATGTTGGAATTGCCCTTGCATCGCGCCGCCGAGATTGTTATGCTATGAATAGGATAGTGCCGGGTTGAAA
Source organism: Clostridium sp. CAG:1024 (assembly GCA_000432015.1). GTDB lineage: Bacteria > Bacillota > Clostridia > Christensenellales > CAG-138 > CAG-1024. The sequence continues at coordinate 6,223 of HF985493.1, forward strand.
GCGTGCGGGTCCGCCGCATGTACCCGGACGGAGTTCCTCTGGGTGAAACGCTGCGGCGAGGGTTCGCCGGCGGCGAAAAGGAGCAAACATGAAGATCTATGACCTGTCGAGAGAAATCATGTCCACACGGCCGTTTGAGGGCGACCCTGCGCCGGCAATGACGCGCCTTGCGAACATGGCGGACGACGGTTACAACCTTTCCACCATCGCGATGAGCCTGCATGCGGCGACGCATGTGGACGCGCCGCTGCATTTCATTCGCCGCGGCAAGGATGTTGCGAGCCTGCCGGCAGAGATATTTGTAGGCGAATGCACGGTGATGACCGTGCCGGGCCGCAGGCTGGACGCGATGTATTTCATGCGGTATCCGAGCACGGAGCGGCTGCTGCTGCGCGGCGGCGGCGAGCTGACGGAGAGCGGCATCGGCTACCTGTATAACAACGGCCTGAAGCTCATCGGCACGGACAGGGAGAGCATCGGTTCGCCCTCGGACGAGCGGAGCACGCATCTGGCGCTTTTGGGCTACGGCATCGCCATTCTCGAAAACCTGAACCTGACCGGCGTGCCGGACGGGAAATACATGCTGTCCGCAGCGCCGCTGCGCATCAAGGGCGGCGAGGCGGCGCCATGCCGCGCGCTGCTGCTCGACCTCACGGACGAGCTCTGAGGGGAATGCGCGGCGCATTTCGACAGGAGATATTGCCGAAACGTAAATGAATTTTCAACTTGTTGTGACTTTACTTGTTTTCTGCCACGATTGCGGTATGATAGAGATACGGACTAACGTGAAGAGGACTGCGCTCGATCGGAGGAAGATATGAGCAGAAGATTTCGTTTGAAACCAGCGGGCTATGCCGTGCTCGGCGTGCTCGTGATTGTGATTGTGCTGTGCGTTTATGCCATTGCGCGCGCCATTGTCGGCGGAGGAAAACAGCACGGCGAGGATCTGGTACTGCCTTCCGAGAGCCCGGATCTTTCCACAACGCCGGAGATCGTACAGACCACGACGACGCCCGCGCCCGTCATTTCGGAGACGCCGCTTGTCGTAACGCAGGCTCCGGTGACGCCGACGCCCGTGCAGTATACGCCCCCACCGACCAAGACCCCCGATCCCAAGGCGACGGAGCGCGTCCCAACCTCGTCTGAGAAGAAGCACGCCAAAGCGGGCGAGCTGACGGCGGACGGCGTGAACCTGCGCGCGGGTCCGTCTACGAGTTATGACCGCATCGGCAACTACGACAAGGGCGCGACCATGGCGGTGTACGCGACCGACGGCGATTTCTACTTTGTCAAGATGGACAAGGACGGCAAGATCGGCTTCATGTCCAAGAAATTTGTGAATGTGAGCGAGGATACCGCGAGCGACACGCCGAAAACGACCGTTCCGCCGGATGCGCCGGACGAGGCGATCAACGGCAAGGTCACGGCGAAGGTTGTTGCGCTGCGCAGCGGCCCGAACAAGACCGACAAGGCCATCACCGAGCTGAACAGAGGGGACGCGGTCTATGTGTATTATCAGGTCGGCGAGTTCTACTATGTGCAGGTCGCGACTACGGGCAAGAAGGGCTTTGCCTACGCAAGCTACATCTCTGCGGAGAAGAGCGTGCCGACAAAATAAAGGGAACGGGGCGGAGCAAGACCTCGGGATCCTTTCAGAGGGAACGATTCTTTCCTAAGAATCAGACATCGCGGGACGAGGGGCATTTGCAAAGGCAAGCCTCTCTCCGCAGATCACATCTGCATCATGAAAAGCGGACGGTTCGTATGTGAGCCGTCCGCTTTGTGCATCGCGCCGGCAAAAGCGGTAACGGCATGGAAAACAAGGCGAGGCGGGCGCTTTTTTGCTTATTTTGAAAAGAGAAGCAGAGGAGAAACAATTGTGCGGGGAAAGCGCATGATTGTGTCTTGCCGGTGGAATTTCTCGGAAGGATTTTGTATGCTTGTCCTAACATGAAACCGGGAGGAGAGTATAAGGAAATGGGTAAAGCTGGAGCTATTGCGCTAAAAACAGCCGTCGTGCTGCTCATGGTGGTCATGCTGACTGCATGCGCAAGGGTGGATGACTTCATGTCGGCAAAATACAATATTCAGATCGGCAACTATATCGACGACTATAGACAGAGCGGATACGATGAACCCTCGCAGCAGACGCAGGATGTGGTGGAACCGACGGCAACGCCGAAACTGACGCCGGAACCGACGGAAACGCCGAGACCGACGCCGGAACCGACGGCAACGCCCTTGCGGATCACGAAGGAAGCGGCCGAGCACTATGATATTGGGCGAAAACGGTTCAACAGCGAGAATTACGAGGCCGCCGTGCCGCATCTGAAGATCGCGGCGGAAGGCGGACACCCCGGCGGTTGGCGGATGTACGGCTGGTGCCTGCTCTACGGAAAGGGAACGAAAAAGAATGCCCGCGAGGGATACAAGTACATGAAAATGGCGGCAGAAACCGGCGATGCGTCTGCGCAGTATGAAATGGGGTATTGCAATTATGCGGCACTCGGCACGGTGGGTGATTACGAGGCTGCGGTAGAGTGGTATCGGCTTGCAGCGGAACAGGGGCAGAAAAACGCGCTGTTGAATCTCGGCTATTGCTACCAAATGGGTTACGGTGTCGATAAGGATTATGAGATGGCAAAGAAATACTACGAGCTTGCGCTGGAAGCGGGAAACAGCAAGGCGAAGAAGCGCCTGAGAGAAGTGGAAGCGCTCATGGGAGGCTAAGGGAAAACGGAAGGACGATTGCGTTCCCTCGAACGAATTAGAAGGAAGAACGATTTCTTTTCTTGAAGAAAGACGCTGCGGAGCAGGAGGACGGATGGAGACAAGCCGTTTCCCCGTACATCCTGCTTATGGCACGAAAAAACGGACGGTTCCGATGCGAACCGTCCGTTTTGTGTAACACGCCTTGGGAAAAGCTGCGAAAGAACAGAAGAAAAACTGCGCCGCAAATGATTTTCTTTTGCTTCTTTTC
>HF985494.1 GCA_000432015.1 Clostridium sp. CAG:1024
GGCGGATGCATCGCGGCTGCGGCGCTCGGTTATGTCGGAACTCCCTATGGCACAAAGGAGGGCAACATCGATTGCAGTATGCTCCTGCTGTACGCGTGCCTTGACAACGGACTTCGCCTGCCGCGGCGATCGGACTGGCAGGCTGCGGCGATGGAAAGCCGCGCGATCGCGCTTCATGCGGTGCAGCCCGGCGATCTTCTGTTTTTTGCCTATCCGGAGGAGACGGAATGCACCTGTAAGACGGCGCCGCTGTGTACCCGGCATCTTGGCGTTCATCACAGCGCGGTATACCTCGGGGAAGCGAACGGCGTAAAGTATGTCGTCGAAGCGAGCAGCCGTATCGGGAAGGTGGTCGTGCGCGTTTGGGACGGCACGGAGCGGCACGCGGGGATGCGGCTCGTGCTTGCCGCGCGGCCCGCACGGGAGGTCGGCTGACATGCGGCGCGTGGATGATCTTCAGTTTCAGGGGCTCAGGCTCGTGCAGGACACAGAACTGCCGCGCTTTACGGCGGATTCCGTGCTGCTTGCAAATTTTTTGCGGCTTCGCCCGAACGATCGCGCGATTGATCTCGGCAGCGGCACGGGCGTGCTCTCGCTCCTCGGCGCGGCAAAGACGGGCGCGGCGTTCACCGGGGTGGAGCTGCGTGAGGAGCTGACTGCGCTTTCTAAAGAGTCCGCTGCACTGAACGGGCAGGAGATCCCCTTCTACACGATGGATGTCGCGGACGCGCCCGCGTTTTTCGGACACGGGTCGTTTTCGGCTGCGGTGTGCAATCCGCCGTATTATTCCGCAGGGGAGCAAAGCCCGAACGATGCGCGGCGGCAGGCACGCCATGCGGACGCGGACGCGCTGGACAGGTTCTTCCATGCGGCCTTTTTGCTGCTCAAAAACGGCGGCGCGCTGTATGTCTGCTTTCCGGCAGACCGAATCACGACGCTGTTTCGGGCGCTGTACGGCGCAAGGCTCATGCCGAAACGCCTGCGGCCCGTTGCGGCCGCCGCGGAAAGCAGGCCGTATTTGCTGCTCGTGCAGGCGAAAAAGGACGCAAAAGAAGGATTGATCTTTGAACCCACCCAAATTTTATCAAACGGCTGATGAAATCGAAACGGACGGCGCATACTATCCTCTGAATCAAAGCCGTGCTGCAACGCGGCAACTGAATAAGGAGGAGAACTTTGATGTTCAAGAAAACTTTGCTCGTGCTTGTTTCGGCGGCTCTGCTGCTTGCGGCGGGGGGGGGGCGGGGGTGGGCGGCCAGTGTGCGCCGGCGGCTACGCCGAGCCCCAGTCCCTCGACGTCCCCGTCGATCATGCCGACGAACGAACCGGTCGTGTCCGCGATGCCGGAGCAGTCGAATGCACCCGATCTGTCCGCTTCGCCCGATCTGTCGGCGTCACCCGCAGGGAATGCGGAGGCGACGATCCCGAATTTCAAGGAAGGCACCGAGGTCAAGGAAAAGGATGTGCCTGAGGTCAAAAAGGCTGTCGTGGAGAAGTACAAGGATGCAAAGATCGTTTCGATCAAGCACGCCATGCAGGAGAATCGACAGGTGTATGCGGTCGAGATCGAGCTGAAGGGCAAGAAGCAGACCGTGTATGTCGCGGCGGACGGTACGCTCGTGGAGGAATCGACTGCGGCAAACGGCGCAAAAAGCGGCGGCAACGGCTGACGGAAAACAAAAGTGGACGGCTCGGTCTGCGGAGAACTGCTTCGCCGGCGGGGCCGTTTTTTTATGCCGCGCCCGACGCGGAATGCCGAAACGGGAAGTAAATAACGGCGTGAGGAACGAAAACCGTGCCGCGTGCGCGCGAAACTCTTGTCAAGCTGCCGCATTGTAGTATATTATGGTAGCTGTACCGGTTTGGAAACGGCGTGGTGCAGTTCATGCCGGTGCCGGAAGAACACGGCGGAAAGAGATCTTCCGCCAATGGAAGGAACCGTTTGATGATGAAAAGAAGATGGCTTGCGCTGCTTGCGCTTTGCTGCGTTTTGTTTGTTCCGTGCGGAGTACTTGCCGAGGGAGACGGGTTTACCGTCTCGGCGGGACAGGCGGACGGAGCGCTTGAAAAGGATATTACGCTCGATATCACGATCTCAGGCTGTAAGGGGCTCGATTCCCTTCAGCTGCGCGTGAACTACGATCTGACCGCGCTGAAGCTGGTCTCCGCAGAGGGCGGCAGCCTTTTGGAAAACGGACTGCACGTCTTGAATACCGACGAAGCGGGACTCATCGCCTTTGCATATGCGGGAGCGGAGGGGCTTGCCGTATCGGAGGGGACGCTGCTGACGCTCACGTTCCGGCCGCTTTCCGATCAGGGCAGCGCGATCGTCGTTACGGATGTGCTGGCAACAACCTATGACGCCGCGGCAGGCGAGCAGAACAGGCTCTACGGTACGGTGCAGGACGGCTATGTGACTGTTGCCGGCGGCGAAGCACCCGCTCCAAAGATCACACCTTGGATCGCGGAAACGCCGGCACCCACGCCGGAGCCCACGCCGGAACCCACGTCCGTGCCGACGGAGGCACCGCAGGCAACGGAGGCGATCCCGGAGAATGTGATCGCCGCGCTGGACGAGATCAATCTGCTGCCGTATATCCTCGGCGCAGCGGCACTGCTGCTCGTCATCGTGATCGCGCTGATCGTTGTTTGGAGAAATAGCCGCCGTTCCTGACGGAGCGAATAAACGGCTTTGTGAGGGTGGATGCTATGGGAAAGAGGATCGGCGTCATTCTGCTGCTTCTGCTGCTTGCGGCGGTATTATGCGCATGCGATACGGCGAAGGAAGCGGTTCAAGCGTCTGCCGCACCGGATACGCCGACCCCGGAGCCCACGGCAACGCCTGTTCCGACGCCGACGCCTGAGCCCACCGCAACGCCGAGGATCCCGCGCTCCAATACGAGCGGCAAGCGATTGACGGAGGATGAGCAGCCCTATCAGCCGACGTTCATCTCCATCGAGAACCATCGTTCCGCGCGGCCGCAGTCGGGGCTCATGAATGCGGATATTGTGTACGAGTTTCTTATCGAGGCGAACTATACGCGTTTTATCGCGCTGTTTTCGGACGATCGGCCCTGCCTTGCGGGGCCTGTGCGCAGCACACGGTATTACTTGCTCGACGAGGTGCAGGAGTGGGATGCGATGTACGGCTTTCAGGGCTATGCGCAGCTTTCCGGAAAATATCGCCGCAAGCTCCGCGACTATCCGAATGTCGTGCCGGGGCATACGCGGGAGTTTCGGAGGATCCATCTGGGCGCGAAAAACGTGCATTCGCTCTATGTCTATCTTGCGGATTTTATCACGAACAATTACGGCGAGCGTTCGCCCGAGCGCCATGATCGGTTCTATTTTGAGGAAGGCATTGACTATGCCGACGGCGTGAGCGTGCAGCGTGTGTCGCTGCCGTTTACAAAGCAGGCCGTCATCGATTACGAATACGATGCGGCAGAAAACGTATTTCGCAGATACCAGGACGGCGCGGTGTTTGAGGCGCGCATTCCCGATGCGGAGAAAGAGCCTGCGGAGTATGAGATCGTGCCGGTCACGGTGAAAAATCTGATCGTGCAGTTCTGCGAGTACGGCAAAGTGCCGGGGGAAAACCAGCCCGGCGAGGGCAAGGGCCGCAGATCGGTCGAGCTGACAGGATGCGGCGAGTGCGCATTTTTCATCCGCGGCAAATATGTGAAGGGAACGTGGACACGCGAGACGCTGGACGATTACACCCGCTATTGTCTGGAGGACGGTACGCTCGTGACGCTTGAACCGGGCAACACGTGGATCGAAGTGCTGCCGGACAACGCGGCGTGGAGTTTTGCGCCTGCGAACGCGGAAGGAGCGTTTGTGCCTGCGGGCGCGCCGGATGCGGCGGACGTGCAGGACGAACCCGAAGAGGACTGATACGGATGCAGCTGAAACAAGAGCGCCGCCCAACGGGCGGCGCTTTGACATGCGGGATGAAAGAAGGACGGCTTGCGGCAGACGGGTCGAAAGGATCCGTCTAAACGACGGCTGTATCAAAATGAACGGGCGACGCGCGCGAGCTGCCCGTTTTGCACGGTATCGGACGCGCATCATGGCATGAATCAAGCGAACCCGCGCCGCAAAGCGCTGCCGTTACGGCTTCAGCGGGCCGACCTTGTTGGCAAGGCCCGACCAATTCCCCGTATCTGCCGCATTCGTGCCGAACGGCATCCGGGCGGCGGAAGACAAACGATGCAGGGAAACCTGCCGCCCGAAGAATGGGGCGGGCGCACGGAAAGATGACGCCGTTTTTTCCAAAACAGGAAGAAATGCTGCTGTCCGTGCATATATTCCTACTATGAGAGAGCGAAAACTGCTGCGGCGCGGGCTGCTTGATTTGACGATCCTGCTGTGCTTCATGGGCGTTCTTGGGCGCGTTTATGACGGGGAGCGCGCGGCCGAAACGGCGGCCGTGGGCGAGAAAAAGCCGCTGCCCATCATTATGTATCACAGCATCCTGAAGGACCCGGAGCGTGCGGGCGACTATGTCGTATCGCCGGCCACGCTGGAGGGAGACCTTGCATACCTGAAAGAGCAGGGTTATGAAACGGTTGTCATGGCCGATGCCATCGCGTATGTAAACGGCGACGGTACGCTCCCTGATAAGCCTGTCATGCTGACGTTTGACGACGGCTATTACAACAATCTGCTGTACGCTTTGCCGCTGCTCGAACAATATGACATGCGGGCGGTGCTGTCTCCGGTGGGCAGCTATACGGACCGCTTTACGGATACGCCGGATCCGAATCCGAACTATGGGCACCTTACGTGGGAGGAGCTTGCAGCGCTGCAAACGAGCGGCAGATTCGAGATACAGAATCACAGCTATGATATGCACGGACTATCCGACCGCCGCGGAAGCAGCAGGAAAAAGGGCGAGAGCGAGAGTGCATATGCGCGTGCGTTCTGCGATGATACGGAGCGGATGCAGCAGCTGCTGTCGCGGCACGGCATAGAGGCCACGACCTATACCTATCCCTACGGCGCGATCAGCGACGGGAGCGGGGCCTTCCTGGGCGAGGTGGNNATTCCTGCGCGAGCTGGGCTTTGCGGCGTCGCTGTCCTGCTATGAACGGATCAGCGTGCTTGTGCGGGGCGAGCCTGCGTCGCTGTTCTGCCTCGGCCGCTTTAACCGCCCGGCGAAGTATACGACGGCGGAGTTTATGCGGCACATGCTCGGCGATTGATACGGGGGCCCTTGGAAAAGAAATATAAGGAAATGCGGGGCAGGTGCGCGGCATGGATAGGTTGACTTTTCGTGCAAACGAAAAAACGGGCGGTTCGTATGGAAACCGCCCGTTTTGTGCAGTACGCAGCCGTAAACGGTAAAAACGGAGAAGAAAGACGCAGCCGGAACCGGTTTTCCACATCTTTCGCTATGTTCGCTTTTCGGTCCGATGGCCGCAATGCTCGCAGGCCTTGCTGCAGGCAGAACAGCCGACGCAGCCGCCGCGTCGGTGCGCGCGCCGGATCGTCCGCACCGCGAAAACAACGAGCGCCGCAATGAGCAGCAGGAGAAACGTGTCGAGCAGCGTCATAGCAGACTGCCGAGCTGGTAAACCGCAAAGGCGACGAGCCATGCGACCGTGCATTGCAGCACAACGACGCCGACGGTCGCCGCGCGGGAATGCAGCTCGCGCCGGAAGGTCGCAATCGCCGCGACGCAGGGGGTATACAGCAGCGTAAAGAGCAAAAAGCTGACGGCGGCAAGCGGCGTGAACAGCCTGGAGAGGATCGCGGGCAACTCGGCCGTTCCCGTGCCGGTGAGAACGGACAGCGTGCTGACAACCGCCTCCTTCGCCGTGAAGCCGGAGATCAGCGAGGTCGCGACGCGCCAGTCTCCGAAGCCGAGCGGCCGGAAGACAGGGGCAATACAGCGCCCGATGAGCGCAAGCAGACTCGCCGCGCTGTCGGAAACGACGTTCAGCCGCGTATCAAAGGTCTGCAAAAACCAGATGATGATGGTTGCGAGAAAAATGACCGTGAACGCCCGCTCAAGAAAGTCTCGCGCCTTTTCCCACAGAAGCAGGAATACGCTTTTCGGCGAGGGCAGCCGGTAATTCGGAAGCTCCATCACAAAGGGGACGGGGTTCCCGCGGAACAGCGTACCCTTGAACAACAGCGCCATGAGAACGCCCAGCGCCATGCCGGCCGCATACAGGCAGATCATTACGAGCGCAGGATGGTTCGGAAAGAATGCGGAGCAGAACACGGCATAGATCGGGATCTTTGCAGAGCAGCTCATGTAGGGCGTGAGCAGGATCGTCATCTTGCGGTCGCGATCCGATGCAAGCGTTCTCGTCGCCATGACCGCGGGGACCGTGCAGCCGAAGCCGATCAGCATCGGAACGAAACTGCGGCCGGATAGTCCGATTTTTCGCAGGAGCTTGTCCATGACGAACGCCACACGCGCCATGTAGCCCGTGTCCTCCAAGATGGAGAGAAAGAAAAACAGCGTCACGATGATGGGCAGAAAGCTCAGCACGCTGCCCACGCCCGCGAAAATACCGTCGATCACGAGACTCTGTACGACCGGGTTGATGCCATATGCCGAGAGCCCTGCATCTACAACGTCTGTCAGCCAGTCGATGCCGCGCGAGAGCAGATCGGACAGGCCGCTTCCGATCACATGAAACGTCAGGTAGAACACGAGGAACATCACGAGCAGGAACACCGGAAGCGCCGTATACTTGCCCGTCAGAACGCGGTCGAGCCGTACGCTGCGGCTGTGTTCTTTGCTTTCGCGGCAACGCACAACGGAATGCTCCACAACGCCTTCGATAAAGGTGTAACGCATGTCTGCGAGCGCTTCGTTGCGGTCAAAGCCCGTCTCTGTTTCCATCTCGACGATGCTGTGCTCAAGCAGTTCTTTTTCGTTCTGATCCAGTTCCAGACGCTCCATGAGCGGTTCGTCGCCCTCGATGAGCTTTGTGGCGCAAAAACGCGCGCTGATGCCGAGCCGACGCGCGTGATCCTCGATGATGTGCGCGGCGGAGTGGATGCAGCGATGTACCGGACCGTCCGGGCAGAAGTCAAGCACGGTGGGGCGGATCTGGTTCTTGGCGGCGGCGACCATCTGATCGACCAGCTCGGAAACGCCTTCGCCCTTTGCCGCGCTGATGGGGACGACCGGGATGCCCAGCTCCTCGCTCATGCGTTTGACGTCCACGGAGCCGCCGTTTGCACGCACTTCGTCCATCATGTTCAGCGCTAGCACCATGGGGATGCGCAGCTCAAGAAGCTGCAGCGTCAGGTACAGATTGCGCTCGATGTTGGTCGCGTCAACGATGTTGATGATGCCGTCTGGCTTGCCGTCGATGATGAAATCTCTTGTGACGATCTCTTCCTGCGTATAGGGGCGGATGGAGTAGATGCCCGGCAGGTCAACGACGGAGCAGTTCTTCGCGCCGCGTACTTCGCCCATCTTCTGATCGACGGTCACGCCGGGGAAGTTGCCGACGTGCTGATTGGAGCCGGTCAGCGCGTTGAACAGCGTCGTCTTTCCGCAGTTCTGATTGCCTGCAAGCGCAAAGATCATGCCTGTGCCTCCGTTTCCGGCGCAACGAGGATGTTGCGGGCATCCTCTGCGCGCAGCGTCAGTTCATAGCCGCGGATGTGGATCTCGAGCGGGTCGCCCATGGGCGCAACCTTGCGCATGGTAACGCGCGTGCGCGGGATGAGCCCCATATCCAGCAAGCGGAGGCGCAGCGGGCCTTCGCCGCCGACCGCACGGATCACGCCGCTGCTTCCGATCGGCAGGCGGTCAAGCGTGATCGTATCGTTAAGTTCTTTCCGTTCCATGGCGATCCTTCCTCATTTCTCATCATACCAAAGACGTTCGCAGCAATCGCTTTGAACGTCGAATCGTGCAGTATTATCAAATATAGGCTAACAAAAACAGCGCGAATTGTCAACGAGCCCGCGGGAGAAAGCAGAGAGGGCTTGATCGCAGGAAAGCTTCAGCGCCCGCGCGCCCGTGTGATATACCGGTAGAGCAGGACTCCGCCGAGACTGAGCAGCAGCGTAATGCCGAACACCACGGCCGCAAAGGTATAGTCTGCCATGCCGAGCGCGCTGCCGCCGAGCGTTGAGGTGATGACCGAGGGGAAACGGGCGACGGAGGTGATGAGCATCCACGCCGGGAGACGGATCTTTGTCAGTCCCGCACAGTAGGTCAGCAGATCCTTCGGCGTACCCGGAATGAGAAACAGCAGCAGGGCAGTAAGCTCGACCCGACGCTCGTCCTTCAAAAAACGGAGATGATCGATCTGTTCCGGCGGGAAGAAGAAGGCGACGATGCTGCGGCCGAACCGCTTCACAAACAGAAACACCGCCGTGCCTGCGAGCAGTGCGGCAAGGATGCAGAGCCCCGTCCCTTCAATAACGCCGAAAGCGAGTCCCGCCGCGATCTCAAGCGGTTCGCCGGGAATGAAGGCGACGATGATCTGAAACATCATCATGCCGAGAAAAGCCAGCCGGCTCCAGACGCCGTGCCCGTTGACCCAGGCGCGGAAGCGGGCCGTATCGCCGACAAAACGAAACATGGGCTTTGCCACGAAAAAATACAGCGCGGCCGTCACGAGGAAAACGCCCGCCGCAGCGAGCGAAAGACGCAGGAGCGCACGGCGGCGTTCCGCGAATTTTGGATTGCTATTTGCGTTCAGGTTCTGTTCCATGCTCTGATGATACCACAGAAAATGAAAGAATCGCTTGCAAAGAGATGAAGATTCCCTTACGATTGCGATCTGCGCATGCGGTCAGGCGCACACGGCGTAATCGAATACGAGAATGCGATCCTCCGAACCGAAGATCGTATCGCGCGTGATGGAGCACTCGGATCCGTTCAGACGGATCGTGTGACGGTATTTTGACGCGCGGAGAAAGTCGTCCACCGACGCGAGATCAAAGGCCAGCGCACTTGTTTTGTAGTGCATCGGGATGAGGACGCGCGGCTTCAGCAGATTCGCAACGTCGAGCGCACCCTGCGCGTCCAGCGTATAAGTGCCGCCGACCGGGCAGAGCAGAACGTTGATCCGGCCAAGCGCTGCCGCCGTTTCCGGGGAGAGCCTGTGACCGAGATCGCCGAGGTGCAGGATGCGCAGGTCGTCGCATTCGATGAGAAACATGAGATTTCCGCCGCGCTCCGCACCGCCGCAGTCATCGTGGAACGAGGGAATGCCCGTGATGCGCAGGTTCCCTCGCGTATAAACGCCCGCCGTGTTCACGATGTCCGGCGTGCCGGACGCTGCGACAAAGTAGTTGTGGTCGTAATGCGCATGGCTGCTCGTTACAATGTCGCAGGCAATATCGTGCAGATCGTAGCCCGTGGGCGGCGCACAGGGGTCGGTAAGGATCCGCGTACCGTCCGCGGCAGTCAGCAGGAAGCAGGAGTGGCCGTACCATTGAAATTCCATGACACGAAAAAACCTTTCTGAATAATCACAAATT
>HF985495.1 GCA_000432015.1 Clostridium sp. CAG:1024
CTACCGACTGAGCTAAGGAGGATCGAACAGGACGATTTTACTGCAAATCCATGACGGATTGCAAGTTCGAATATTTACGATTATCCGTGATTAACTTGAAATAATCCAACATTTCTTTTGATTTCATCAATATGCTCTGCTTTGGTTGACCTTTTCGCACGCGAACACTATAATAGTAAACATGGAAGAACAAAGACAACGACCCTATACCGAGTTCGCGGAGCCGGTCAGAAAAGTATTCCGCAGCGACTGGATGGTTCTCGCTGCCGCCCTTTTCGGCGCAGGGTTCATCATCCTGATTGTTTCCTATCTTGGCACGCTGATTGGGCTTCCCGGGCTGGTTAGCCAGATCGTGAGCTATGCGCTTTTGCTGCTGTTCGGCTTGCTGATCTACAAAAAGGCTCTGGTTCGCTTTTCCTATCGCTTGACGGAGCGCATGTTTGTCGTAACGCACGTCGTAGGGAAAAAGGAGCGCGCCGAAGCGCAGACGCATCTTACGGCGATCACAAAGATCCGCCCGTATTCCGCGCTCGGCCAGGATGAGGGCGGCAAACGAATGCGGCTGTATCTGGGCAAAAAAGAGGACAGCACCGCGATCTCTTACCGCGTCGGCGGCCAGGAACGCACGATGCTTGTGAGCATCAGCGATGCGATGAAAGAACGCCTGCTGGCACAATGGAAGAGCGCCCGCCGATCCTGAATACGCTCCCGCAAGTGCTCGGGAATTACGCGCAGCGTGACGGTGCGCGTTTTCATATGCCCGGGCATAAGGGACGCGGTCTCGACGGCTTTTTTCGCGAAGAGCTTTCCGGCTGGGACGTTACGGAGCTCGGCGGCATGGACGATCTGCATGCTGCGCGGGGCATCCTTGCGCGTACGGCGGACAAGTATCGTAAGGCATATGGCGCAGAGCATTCGTTCCTTTCCGTCGGCGGTTCTACGGCGGCAATCGAGGCAATGCTGCTTTCGTTGGATCGGTCGGAGAGACTGCTTGTCTGCCGCGATTGCCATCGCAGTGTGATCGGCGGCGCGATCCTTTCCGGCATTTGGACGGAGTTTTTTACAACGCCGTTTGATGATACGTTCGGTGCGCCGAGCCTGCCGGACGCGGCGCTTGTCGAACGGGAGCTGTGCCGCACCGGCGCGACCGCGGTATTCATTACATCGCCGAATGTGTATGGCTTTACGGCGGATCTTCCTGCGATCGCGGATGTGTGCCGCAAACACGGCGCGCTGCTTCTCGTAGATGCGGCGCACGGCGCGCACTTTCCCTTCTCCGAGAAGCTTCCTGCAACGCCGGCCGGCGAAGCGGATCTCTGGTGTCACAGTCAGCACAAGACCATGAACGCTTTGACGCAGGCCGCCACGCTGCATCTTTCGGATTGCAGGATCGCACCGGAGACGGTGCAGCGCCGGCTTGCGCTCATCGAAACGTCCAGTCCGTCCTATCTGCTGCTGGCGTCACTTGACTGGGCATTGTACACGGCGCAGCGACAGGATTGGAACGCGCATGCAGCGCATATGGCGGCGTATGCAAAGGTGATCGGCGGCATGGCGGGGCTTTCCGCCGCCGCAGCGCTTTCGGGCGCCAAGGACCATGACGCGACCCGGCTGCTCATCGACGTGACCGGGCGCGGGATCACAGGCAGACAGGCACAGGCGGCGCTCGAAGCGCAGAATGTATTTGTTGAGACGGCGGACGAGCGGCGGCTCGTGCTCATTACGACGCCTGCGGATGATCCGGCGTGGTATCCGCAGCTGCTCGACGCTT
>HF985496.1 GCA_000432015.1 Clostridium sp. CAG:1024
TGCCCCGCGGCTGCTCATGCTCCGAAACATCGCGCCGCTCGCCGCAGTTGCCGTGCTTTCGCTCACAGCGATCACGCTCCTGTTCCTTCTGCTCTGCATGAGCACGGCTGCGCGCGTCAAGACGCATACCTTCCTCAAAAACAGCGTGTGCTTCCGCATCCTGCGCCTTGTCTGGCGCATCCTGCGCAGCGCCGCCCGCGGCCTCGGCGTGTGCGTCCGGAGCCTGCCGCTCCTTTGGAAGCTGCTCGCAGCCGTTGCGCTCTACGCCCTTGTGACGCTCCTTGCCATGGCGACGCAGAACCCCATCCCCGCGCTGCTGTGGATTGCGGCGAGCCTTGCGGGCCTCGTGCTGCTGTGCCGGCTCTTTTTGAGCCTGCAAAAGCTCCGCGAGGGCGGCGCGCGGCTGGCTGCCGGCGATCTTTCCTATCAGATTCCAACGGAGGGAATGCACGGCGCGTGCCGCGAGCACGCGGAGCACCTGAACAGCATCGCCGCGGGCATGAGCCGTGCGGTGGACGCGCGCATGAAGAGCGAGCGCATGAAGACCGACCTCATCACGAACGTGTCGCACGATCTCAAAACGCCCCTGACAAGCATCGTGAACTATGTCGATCTGCTGAAGAAGGAGGATCTGCACAATCCGACCGCCGCAGGCTATGTCGCCGTGCTCGACCGGCAGGCGGAGCGGCTGAAAAAACTCACGACCGACCTTGTCGAAGCGTCGAAGGCGCAGAGCGGCGCGCTGAACGTGAACCTTGCGCCCACGGATGTGCGGGAACTGCTCGCCCAGCTCGACGCGGAGTACCGCGACCGTTTCGGCGCGGCACAGCTCACGCCCGTGCTGACCCTGCCCGAAACGCCCCTCATCGCCATGGCGGACGGACGACTGCTGTTCCGCGTGCTCGACAACCTCCTTGGCAACGCGGTCAAGTACAGTCTGCCCGGCACGCGCGTCTACCTGAGCGCAGCGCCCGCGTCCGACGGGAACGCGGAGATCCTCGTTCGAAACATCTCCCGCGAAGCGCTGAACGTCGATCCCGCGGAGCTGACGGAGCGCTTTGTCCGCGGCGACGCCTCCCGCGCCACAGAGGGCAGCGGGCTCGGACTCTCCATCGCGGACGATCTGATGAAGCTGCAAGGCGGTTCCCTCAAGCTCGCCATTGACGGCGACCTGTTCCGCGCGGCGATCGTGCTGCCCATGGCGGCCGAGGCATGACGCACCGTCCGCACAGCGCAGGCGAAACAAATAAACCAGCCGGACGATCCCGCATGTTACGGAGCCGTCCGGCTTTCTTTTTCTTCCTGCCGTATTCGGGCGGCAGCCCGGCGCAGTCATCTGCCCGCCGGATATTTTCGCTTGAGCGCCGCGAATCCCGATTCGCCCACCGATGCGATCAGCTCGCTGCGGTAGGCTGCGCCCATGCTCGTCGAGCAGTTGTAGATCGCGCCGCGTTCGCGCGGGGACAGGCCGGAAAGAAAGGCCTCGCAGTTCGCCGCGGACGTCGTTTTCACCTTGCTCCTGCCGCCGCCCCGGCGCCGATCTGCCTTGTAGGCGGCAAACAGCGTGAGCGCCGCGTCATAGGCCTTTTGCCTTGCCTCGTTTTCCGCGTTTGCATTGAACACGTCCGCCTCATAGGCGCGTTCCCGCTCCGTTTCCAGCGCGTCCGAAAGCTGCTTTGCAAGCGCCGCCGCATAATCCGACTCCAGCGCGCCGACGTCGTTCGCCTCCGCGAGCAGCTGTCTGTGCTTCATGTCCGTCACATAGCTGCTCGATCCCATGCCGCGGGCAATGGCGTCCGCGTCCAGTTCCGCCCGGTAGCGCGACGTGGCGTTTTCCCGTTCCGCGATGGCCGCGTCGTATGCGGGGCGGAGCCATGCGCTGATCTCCGACAGCAGCTCGTCCTTTTCCCTGCGCCGGTAGGCGATCGTTTCCGGCTTGTATGCGCCGGACAGCTGCTCGACAAGGCCGCGGAACACATCCGCGTCGCTGCGGCCCGTCCGCCTGCCGCCTGCGCTGCGCTTTTGAAACGCCGTCGAATTGCGCAGATCCACGCCGAGATCCGGCGCCTGCGTTCTCCGCGGCGTGCTCTGTCTGCCGATGAGCGTGCCGCCGCGCGATTGAAAGAGTGTCATTCCGTTCCGTTCTCCTTTCTGTATGCGGTCATTCCAGCGTGCCGAGATAGTCCTCGATCTCCATGAGCTTTTGGCTCAGAATCTCCAGATTCTGGTTCAGGTTCGCCTCGTTCTGTGCGACCGCGATGTCATACGCCTCCCTGTCCTGTCCGCCGCTCATGCGCGCAAGGTACACGGGAAACAGCGCCTGCAATCCCGTCGATTCATATGCCATTGCCGTCCCCCCCTTACAGCACGCGCCGCTGCACGTCGAACAGCAGCTCAAGCCCGCCGTCGAACGTAAAGCGCGAGCCGTTCCGTTCACATTGCCGATCGAGAGCCGAAACGCCCGCCCGTCTCCGGAGAGCAGCGCCTCCAGCACGTCGGTTTTCGCATCCGGCATGAGCCGCTCGTAGAAAACCGTGCCGCTGCCCGTCTCCGCGGAGATCGCGATCACGCCGCCGCTGCCGCGCAGATACAGCTCCTTGAGCTGTTTGACGCTGAGCTTGCCGCCGAGATCCGTCATCTGCGTGTCCCAGCGCGCCTCGATCTCGCGCCCCGCATAGCTGTCGCCCTCTCCGAAGCGGCAAAGATATCCGTCCCCATCCATGAGGAACAGCGTGCCGCCGTCTGCGCAGAGCGCGCGCACCGTGAAGCCGTTGCGCAGCATGTACGTGCGCCGGTTCAGGTCGTATACGAGCATGGCGTTGTTGACGGACGCGCCGTTTTCGCGGAAGGCAAAATAGAGCTTGTCGCGGCAGGCGGCGGCC
>HF985497.1:0-195 GCA_000432015.1 Clostridium sp. CAG:1024
CGACGACGACGCCGTGACAGGACGAGGAATGATGCGGGCAAATTGCCTTAAAATGCAAGCAAACAGATCGTGAGATTGGGAGGGAGAGGATTCATGTGGAACTGTCCGAATTGTGAAACGGAAAACGCTGAGGAAACAAAGACCTGCCTGGTTTGCGGCGCGCAGCGGCCTGCACCCGGCTGGACGGGCGGCATA
>HF985497.1:267-9130 GCA_000432015.1 Clostridium sp. CAG:1024
CGACGGGCTGGCGCTGCACCTGCGGCACACGCAATGAAGATGACGCGCGCTTCTGCAAAAACTGCGGAGCGGCGCGCAGCGTACAGGAGCCGCCGAGAGAGACGGGCTGGCGCTGCGTTTGCGGCATGCAAAACGGAAACGACGCACGCTTCTGCAAAAACTGCGGAAAGCCGAAAGGCAGTGCGGCAGGGACTGTGACCACGGCGCCAAAGACGGGGGTTCAGGCCGAGTACAAAGCGCTGGAAACGAGAGCAAATATGATGCGCGGTCTTGCGATTACCTGCATTGCGGCGATGCTGTTCGTCCTGTTTTTGTTGCCCTACGCCGCTGCGGCCTATACGAGTCAGTATACGGTCTATAACAACATGGCGGGCGTCAACGGCAGCATTGAACAGATCTGCTCTATCGTGCTGCTCTGCTTCGCGCTTTTGCCGATTCCGTTCCTGCTGATGAAGCAGACCGTAACCAAGCGCAATCTGCCAGTTACCATGTCTGCGGTGAGCGCGGGGGCAATCGCGATCTACAGCGCCGTCATCTGGTTTGGCAGCATGCTCCCGACGGCTGTGCCGTTTATGATCATCCTGTCGGCGGCGGCCGAGGTGCTTTGCACTGTCAAGTACATCGAAGCGCTGAAGGCGATGGACAATCTCATGTTCCGGCCACAGGCATTGTGAAGCACCGAAAACGAACGGAAAGATAGAGATTTGATAGAAGAAAAGGAGAAGGAACAATGTGGGTATGTAGTTGCGGGCAGCGGAATGAAGGAAGCTTTTGTACGAATTGCGGAAAAGTACGGCCGGGCATGGGAGAGGGACGGCCGCGTGGGTATGCCGGAGCGCTCTTGCCTGCGCCGACCCGCCCGCGCGGACTGATCAAGCGCGACGCAAAGATCGGGCTCGCGCTGCAGTGCAGCACGGCGATCAAAGCCTTATGCTTGGCATGGCTGCTGACGATTTTGGTCAGTGGCCTGGCGGGGATGCTTTCCGTAGTCATGCCGCTGCTCGGCGTACTTATGGTGCCGATGGCCACCGTTTTCGTCATTCAGCTTTTGAACGGCGGACAGCGCATTGTCGGACTGCTGGTCTACCGGCAGAAAACGTTTGAAACAAATGACATCTTCCTCTGCTTCCGGGAATACAGCCGTTACCTTGCCGGCCTGAGCTGGCAGCTGCTGTGGACGTCCCTTTGGAATCTGCTTCCGATCATCGGGATCGTCAAAGCATATAGCTATTCGTTCGTTCCGTATATCCTGTACGATCATCCGGAACTGACGGCAAAACAGGCCCTGAAGCAGTCGATGCGGCTGACGGATGGTCATAAGATGGATCTGTTTGTGCTGGATCTCAGCTTTATCGGCTGGAATCTGCTGAATTATATGACGGTCGGCATTCTGGGCTTCTGCTATGTTACGCCGTACAATATGGCGACCCGTGCCGGGTATTATTCCGAGATCATCGGCGAAAGCGTTCGTACGAATGTAGTTCCTGACGACTTCAAGAAGGCTGTGACCTCGGGAGGCGGATCGGGCGAGAGGTACTCGGGAGGCGGATCGGGTCTGAAGCAAACGAGAGACAGAACGGGCGAGGAAACGAAGACGCCGCCGAGAGATTCGCTGTTCCATACGCCGGACAGCCTGTAACGCAGCAAATAGTGGACAGAAGGGCAGAAACATGCAGCGAACTGCAAAACGAATGGCCGCGCTGCTGCTCATTTTCCTCCTAACGGCTTTTCCGCTTGCGGGGGCACGGGCGGACGGCGCGTGGGAGTGCAGAGACGGCGTGATCGCCTTCAATGACCACTATTGCGACGGTGCATCGGGAAGCGGCTTTTTCATCGGCATACCCGGCGAACTCGTGCAGTACATCGTGACGGATAGGGCGAGCGTGGATCGGTTGTTTGAAACCATGCCGGAGCGGGGCGACGACTATTTCGGCTTTGCCTACTTTGAGTTCCGCGAGACGCCGGAGGAGATGGGCGGCGATGCCGCTGTCTGTGAGATGGAGTTCGTCTGCGATGTTCCGGAAACGGATTTTGCGATCTGCCGCCTGATGGAGCCGATCTCCGATGCGATTCCGCTCGTTTTGAAGCCTGCGAGCGCCCTGCGCACGGGGGAGAGCGTCACCATGTTTTCTCTTCCACGGTACAACGGCATGTCGGAGGAGTGGCGCGAGACCCTGGAACCGCTGGAGGGAAGCGTCCTTTCCTGCACGCCGGATCCGGATGTGTATGTGACGCGAATCGAAACGGATCTGGAACCGCCTGCGTATTTCGAACCGGCGAACGTGCTGATGACGACGGAGGACGGCTGCGCAGCCGGCATGTACATCGACGGATACGTCGGTCTGGATCGCGTGATAAACTACCTGCAATACGCAGAGATCCCCTTCGCCCTGTGGACGGAGAACGGCGTCGTGGCCGTGTACGGCGAGGAGATTTGCACGCCGACGCCCAAGCCGACACCCAAGCCGACACCGAAGCCGACACAAAAGCCGACGCCAAAGCCGACACAGAAGCCGGGATCAACGCCGTCGCCGAAGATCCAGCCCGGCGCGGAAACAGATGTGCCGGCAGAGAAGCCGACGACGCAGCCAGAGGGGAACCCGAGCGCTGCCGTGCGGCCGGCGGGGAAGCCATGGAGGAACAAAAACCTATACCCGGTACTCGGCGTTTTGGCCGTCCTGGTAATCGTGGCCGCGGCCGTGATTATCGCTTGCTCGACAAGAGGACGCAGAAAAGAAGCGGACGGGTCGGGCTGGTACTGCGAAACATGCGGCAAATACAACGAAACGCCGTATTGCGGAGCCTGCGGCAGGGATCGATACGGAACACTGCCGGAGACGCGGGTGAGCGGGGAATGGAGCCACAGCAAGGGGCGCGAGCCGGAGCCGCGGCCTGAATTTGAACGGCCTGCGACGGAGCATCCGCCTGTTGCGCCGCACGATATCGGCACATCGGCAGAACCGGGAAGCAGCGGACTCAAACGGAAATCGTCCCGGCCGGATATGGGACCCGGCGTGGATGTATCGGCAGAACCGGGATGCAGCCGCCTCAAGCGAAAATCACTTCCGACGGAAGGAGCGCCTATGGAAGACGCCGTCTCGAGCGATCCGCTGTTTCGCCCGCCGGACGACTTGTCGTGAAGCAAAGGGAGCAAAAGCGACGGATATCAGACGGAGGCCTATGCGGCCGCGATCCGACTTGCTGATGAATCGAAATATGGATCAAGAGAAAGGAAAGAGAAAAATGTCGAATGATTACAAAATGACCTATGATGTCGACCTCGTGTTCTGCATCGATGCAACGGGCAGCATGAAAGGCGCGCTCAACATGGTGAAATCGAACGCTCTGCGGTTCCATGGCGATTTGCAGCGCAGAATGGAGGAGAAATCCAAGATGCTCAACAGCCTGCGTATCCGCGTCGTCGCGTTCCGCGATTACCTGCATGACAAGGAAAACGCCATGCTGACAACGGATTTTTTCAGACTGCCTGAGGATAACGCCATGTTTGAGCGCGCCGTGAAGAGCATCGAGCCCTTCGGCGGCGGCGACGATCCGGAGGACGGTCTGGAAGCGCTTGCCTACGCGATCCGATCCAAGTGGAACCGTGACGGCAGTACTAAAAAACGTCAGATCATTGTGGTATGGACGGATGCGCCGACGCATGGGCTCGGTTACGGCGCGGCTGCACCCAACTATCCGAACGGTATGCCGCGTTCCTTTGAGGAGCTTTCCAACTGGTGGGCGCAGGAGCCGGAAGCGCAGGGCGCGCATATGGACTATCAGGCGGAGCGACTGGTCCTGTTTGCACCGGACGAGCCGTATTGGAAGACGATTTCCGACAACTGGGAAAACGTGGTGCATTTTCCGTCGATCGCAGGCGGCGGCTGCGGCGAGCTTGACTACAACGAGATTATGGAGACGATCGTCAACTCCGTGGTGAGCAACGCCGGAAATCAGTATTGACGGAGGCACAGACATGTTGAATGTGTCACTGCTCACGGGACTGATCGTGGATGCGGTCCCCGGAAAGGGGGAGGATGCCGTCTGTTCGCTTCTTGGCGAACGGACGGCGCTCATCGCCTGCATGGACGGCTGCGGCGGCTCCGGCGCACAGCGGTATGAGTTCGCCGGAGAGTCGTGCAAAGGCGCGCGCATCGCTTCGCACGAGGTGGCGGAAGCGCTCAAGTCATTTTTTGACCAAAGCGGCATCGCGCAAGACGGCGTGGCCAGCATTGGGGACGACGAGGCTGCATCGTGCCTGAAGGCCTGCATTGACGCGCGCCTTGCCGACGTCTGCGCGGCGCTCGGGGACCAGCGCTCACGAATTAAGAGCAAACTGTCCGCGGTGCTTCCGACAACGCTTGCGCTGCTGCTTGCCGAGCCTGTAGCACAGCCGGATCGCGTGTCCGCGCTCGCGATGTGGGCGGGGGATTCGCGCGTGTATGCGCTTTTGCCGGAGGGGCTGCGGCAGCTCAGCGCAGACGATGTGACGGGCGGCGCGGATGCGGAGGATAATCTGACGGACGACGGGATCATGTCCAATGCCGTCAGCGCAAGCGGGATGTATCATATCAATACGAAGCGCGTGGAGCTGCGCGGATCGTGTATGCTTCTGACTGCAACGGACGGCTGCTTTGCGTATTTTCCCTCGCCGATCCTGTTTGAAGGCGCGCTGCTGGAAACGTTGGAAGCGGCGAACACGCCCGCAGAGTGGATGGACAGCCTGAGCGAACGATTGGGACAGATTGCATCGGATGACTATTCGCTGCAGCTTGCGGCGTTCACGCAGGAGGGAGAAACGTTTTTTGATCTGAAACGCCGTTATGCGCGGCGAATGGAACGCTATCGCAGGGACTACGGAGAGCCGATACGCCGTCTCATTGCGGATGGCGACCGCGAGGGGATGCGTGCGCTTTGGAAGAACTATCGTGAACAGTATTACGCCAAGTAACAGCGAGGGAGAATTGGGATCGCAATGCCAGTAGGATCCAAAAAGAAAGAGACGCTGCCGCCGGAGGAACACGGCGGATACCGGCTGATACAGCCCTGGACGACAAAGGGCGAGGGAACGTCCATGTGGTGCGCGGGAACGTCCATGTGGTCGTTCGCGGAAAAGGGAGGGAAGCAGTACTTCATCAAAGTGTTCGTAAAGCCGGTGCTTCCAAGCCCGTCGAGCGGCATGTCTCCTGCGCTGATCGAGCGAAAAAGAAAGGCCTGCGAGCGGTTCGAGCAGAAAAAACGGCGCGTATATGCGGCCGTGAACGAGAGCGCGACGGGAAACATCGTCAAGATCGAGGACTTCTTTTTTGATAAGACCAAGTTCTATCTGACAACGCGGAAGGTGGAGGGGAAAGAAAGCGATCCCAAACGGATCGCGGCGCTGCCGTATGCGCAAAAGATGCTGTTCATCAAGGTGCTTGCCTACTCCATTTTGTCGCTGCATCGCAAGGGCATTGTACACGGCGACTTGAAGCCGGAAAACGTGCTCGTCAAGCAGAAAGAGAATGGGAACATGCTTGCAAAGCTGATCGACTTTGGCGAAAGCTTTCTGGAGACGGAGCCGTCGAACGAGCTGACGGGGGACGTTTATCTTTCGCCGGAAGGTGCGGTCGCGATCGCAAAAGAGGAGGGCTCTATTACAAGAAAGGCGGATGTGTTTGCATTGGGACTGATGTTCCATGCCTACTATACCGGCGAACTGCCGCGCTTTGACGCAGGCTATGACTACGCTTATGAAGCCCTGCTCAACGGCGGAACGCTGATACTGCATCCCATGCTGAATTCCGTTTCGGATCTCCGTGAAGCAATCGAAGGGATGCTTCGGACGAATCCGGAGGAGCGCCTTTCCATGGAGGAGGTCTATGCCCTCCTGAGCGGAAACACCCCCCGCAGAAGGGCGGTCCCGGGCGAAGAGCAGGAGCGGACTGGGTCGACGATGGAGCAGAAGAGACAGTGGCAGTGCAGCAATCCGGAATGCCATGCGCAAAACCCGGAAACAACGGAGGTCTGCCTGCACTGCGGCAGGAAGAGGTCGCGCCTGAAGAGAAAAGAGTCTGCGAAGCCGGAGGGAAAGAACAGGGATGCGGCCGCGCGGGACGAACTGTTTTCTGCACCGACGGAGCTTTGACGCGGGGAAGCGAAGGCTTGCGTTCCGAGCGCATCAGCGGATGCTATGGAGATCGATGCCAAGCATAGAAGAAGATGGGAGAAAAACGAATGCATTGGAATTGCAAAAATTGCGGCGCGCCGAACGAGGACGACGCTCGGTTCTGCATCATGTGCGGAAAGCAGAAGGATATGGAGCCGGAGGCATATGGATCGGCAAGCACGGTTGCCGCGGCGCATGCGCCTTGGACGTGCGCGGCCTGCGAAACGGAAAACGCGGGCGATGCGGCGTGCTGTATTGTTTGCGGAAAAGAACGGGACGCATCGACGCACGAATATGGAAACACAACGCCGGTTGAGAAAGTCGCGTCACAACAATACGGCACGTCACAACAATACGGAGAGAAAAAACACACGAATTGGGTGTTTGTCGGTGCCGTAGCGGGATTTATTTTGTTCTTGCTCCTTGTCGGGCCCAGCATGTTCAAGACCGGCAGCAGCCCGTATACGGGCGGTGCGGCTGCCGCCAACCCGAAGGCCTCCGGTAATGAAAGAATCAAGTGGGAGGATCCGGCGCTGGAGCGCGCGGTACAGGAATACCTCGGAAAGAACGCGGTCACAGAGGATGATCTGGCAGGGATTACAGAGCTTTCTCTGCTCGGGGAGAATGTCTATTTTGCAACTGTAGACTACGTCCTCGATATCGGAGCGAAGTGCGTTGAGTTTTACGGCGATGCGGAAGGTACTGCGCGGCTCGCGGACGGTGGAAACGTCAATGCGAGCAAGTTGAAAGATCTGCGGCATTTCAAGTCTCTGGAACGGCTCTGGCTGTCGGGCTGCGAGCCGGGCTTGGATCTGTCCGACTTGGAATATTGCAATCGGCTTTACGAGTTGTATCTCTGGAATTCGGAGGACGTGGATCTGTCCTCGTTCCGGAACGTATCCTCTCTGGCACTTCTGAACCTGTATGTCTGCACGCTCGGAGACAAAGCGGCGGACGAGAAGAACACCGAGTTGACCCATCTGGGCTTTGCTTGCTGTGCCCCGGTAGACATGCAGACCGTGACGGATAACTTTGCGGGCATTGATTCATTGGAGATCACTAATACAAGTGTGCAAAACGCAAGAAGTCTTATGCAGCTGCAGGGCCTGAGAGAATTGTGGCTGGGTGTGCCGGAGAGCATCGCATTTCTTGCACAAGAGCCGCAGCTTACCAAGCTTACAATCTATTCGACTGATGTGGAGAGCTTTGAAGTGCTGCAAGGGCTTAAGAATCTAAAGACCCTCGAATTCTATGATTGCCCGAATCTGCACAATCTTGCGAGGGTTCTCGATGAAAAGCAGCTGGACAGATTGGTGCTCTCGGGCTGCACGAATACGAAGAACTTTTCCGCACTGCGGTCAGAGCGGTCGCTGAGATCGATGAAGGAGCTGGAAGTGTCCTACTGTTCCTTCTCTGACACAGCGCTGCTTGGCAGGTTTGAGCAGTTGACGCATCTGGCCCTCGACGGAACGGAGGTTAAGGACTTGACGCCGTTCCCGAACATGAAGAATCTGGAGTGGATCTCGCTTTATGGTACGCGCGTATCGAATATTTCGCCGCTTTCACGCCTTGAGCAGCTGCAATATCTGAATATTTCGGAAACACAGGTCAGGAATCTGAAGCCGCTCTCGGGTCTGACAAACCTGCGGCATTTGAAGATAGTTGGAACGAATGTGACAGATCTCTCACCGATCGCGGGCCTGCCGCTGGAGTATCTTTCGGTATCGAAATCCCTTGAGAAGCAGGCGAAAGAGCTGTTCCCGGAGGAGATCGTCGTGGTTAAATGATGCCTGAGAATACAGTGTGACGAATAAAGCGGCAGGGAATGGAATCGACGGCAAGCACTGCCCCGAAGCCACCGGGATCTGCCGCTTCAATGGAATCGCTGACGGAGAATGCAGAGCATACCGATAGATGCCCTTGTAAATTGCTGTGCAGCCAGCAGTCGCAAGGTATAGTGCATAATAACAGTTGCCCCATCCGAATCGGGAAGATGCGCAAGACGCCTGTAGAATATAGTAAACGCGGTCAACCCGAGATATGCTTCTGTTTTTCCGCCGCCAGTAGGAAACCAAATCAAATCCACAACATCTCTGTCACAGGCAGAATCATTTGTGATTGACTCAATGCTCATCAACAAAAATGCTATCTGAAACAGACGCCAAAAATAGTTATCTCTGGTTATGCCGTTAGGTTCGCCGTAATCCATAGTTTCAAGAGACTTTGTAAGGTCTTCATCTCCGGGATAGCGATCAACATCTGCCATATCGGATTGTAATTTCAAATGTACTCGCTGCATAAGCATTGCCCTGTTGTCAATGATTCTTTTCATTGCATTGCGTATATGTGCAACGAGATTTTCGGAGAGCGCACTGCTTGTCAGCCGAAAGACGAGACGGATTGCAAAATGTACGGGCATGAGGACAAATGCGTTTATCGTTCAGAAAAGCCGGAGGGAATTGCCGTCGAGATGGTTGATTGCATCATCCGCATTCTCGACTACCTTTCTAAAATTGGCGTTGACATTGAAAAAAAACACCGTAATTTTGATAGAAATCCGTTAAGGGCGGGGTGCAGTTCCAGTTCAGAGGGGGTGCAGTTCTCGATTTGAGGGGGTGCAAATTAGCGTTGTTTAGTATATCAGATGCAGCAATCTTTCCATCTTACCATCCCACTCTCTGCTGGAATCGGCGCACTCTTTCAGTTCGATTTCGA
>HF985498.1 GCA_000432015.1 Clostridium sp. CAG:1024
GCTCCGCCGTCGGCGCGGGCGTTGCCCCGATCTCCAGCACAACGGTCTGTCCCTTCGGCTCCGGTTCCGCCGCGGGCTCCGCCTGTTTGCAGGCCAAAAACGCAGTCATTGCGGTCAGGACGAGCAGCAGCGCTGCGATACGGCGGTACGGCATGGTTCGATCGTGCTCCTTCGAATTTTCTCATAGTATCATACTACATGTGCAAGAATCAGACAAGCCGCTCGCGTCATAAGGTATAAACACACACGTTTCTGCCCATACTCGGCCATCCCCTAAAAACAACATTCTCAGCGAGGTGACTTATGATGGAACTGGTCAAAATGGCGCGGGCGCACGCAGGCTGGACGGAGGCCGAGGAAGCGCTTCTGTTCGACCTTGCGGATCGGGCGCGCGCCGCAGGCAGACCGCTCAAATCGGTCTTTGATGAAATGGCCGCAGCATCCGGACGGCGTCCCAACAGCGTCCGCAACTTCTATTATGCGCGGGTCAAGGGCGGCGGCGACGCAGGCGAGCGCCACAGCCCGTCCTTTGTGCCGTTTACGGAGGCGGAGTCCCAGCGGCTCATGGAAACCGTTCTGCTTGCGCAGGCGAGCGGCGAATCCGTGCGAAGCTGTACGCTCCGTTTGGGCGGCGGGCAGCAGCGCGCCATGCTCCGCTATCAGAACAAATACCGCGCGCTCGTCCGCAGCGACCCCACGCTCGTCCGCCGCGTCATGGAAAAGCTCCGGCGCGAGGGGCAGCCCGTGTTCGACCCGTATGCAGCGCCCGAGGGACGGCACGCGGGCCGGCCGCGCAAGCGGGAGCGTCCCTGCGCCGACATTGCGCATGATGTGGCGGCCGCGCTCGAGGGCGTGGAAGGTCTGGACGTACCCGCCTTCCTGACAGCGCTCGGAAAGCTCGCCCTTGCCGCGACCGGCGGTGCAGAACGGACGCACCAGCTCGAAAAGCAGCTCCGGTGCGAACGCGAGCGCAACCGTATGCTCCTGAACAGCTTTTCCGAACTGCTCCGGGTGAACCGGGCGTTCCTGCAATCGCCCGTCAAAAGCCGCGACGCAAAGATCGCCGTGTATCTCAGCGAACTCGAAACGAGCCTGCGTCCCTGCGAAAAGCTCCTGCCGGGCGAAACGGGCTGACGCG
>HF985499.1:0-321 GCA_000432015.1 Clostridium sp. CAG:1024
GATCCGCGGATCGGACTCATTGCCCGCCTTGACGGCCAGAATATTTGCGTATTCCTGCGCGGCCGCAGAGTTCGCATCCTCTGTGGCAAGTGCATCGGTCGCGGCGTTCAGACCGGCCTGCAGCGCGTAATTGCCGTTGATGACTGCGAGGTCGACATCTTGCAGTGAGATGGCGAGCTGCGCGGCTTCCATTTCAATGATGTTGAGGTTTTTCGGATTCTCGGCAATGTCGAGAACCGTAGCGGTCGTACCGACGCCTTCCTTCAGCTTGATCAGACCCTGCGCTTCCAACACGAGCAGTGCGCGCGCCTCGTTAGAGCC
>HF985499.1:332-907 GCA_000432015.1 Clostridium sp. CAG:1024
CGTGAGAGCCGCCGTTCGGTACGGAGATGGTCGCGCCGTCCTGCAGCGCTTCGATCGAAGCGGTCTTGCCGGCGTAGATGCCGAAGGGCTCGTAGTGGATCGCCGCAACGGAGACAAGGCTCGTCCCGTGCTCCGCGTTGAACGTGTCAAGATACGGCTTGTGCTGGAAGTAGTTCGCGTCGAGATCCCCGCTTTCCAGGCTCGTGTTCGGCAGAATATAGTCCGTGAATTCGACGATCTCAAGCGTAATGCCCTCTTTGGCAAGCTCATCCTTCGCGACCTTCAGGATCTCGGCGTGCGGCGTTACGCTTGCGCCGACCTTGAGCGTTTCAGCCTTTTTGCCGCAGGCCGTAAGGGACAGGGCAAAGAGCAGGGTGAGTGCGATCGCAATGATCTTTTTCATGTGTGTGTACCTCCTGTTTGTTGTAATAAAACTGTTTGGAAACGGTATTGCCTCAGCGGATTCGCTTGTCTGAGCATTTCGCAATGCGTTCGCCGAGCATTTGAATGAGCTGCACGATCAAAACCAGGATCAGCACCATAACGAGCATGACGTCCACTTGACCGCGGTAGTA
>HF985499.1:1023-9821 GCA_000432015.1 Clostridium sp. CAG:1024
GCCGTTGATGAGCGAGGGGAGCGCCTCCGGCAGAAGCACCCGCAGCACGATCTGCATGGTCGATGCGCCCATGGAGAGCGACGCCTCGATCACACCGCGATCCACCTCGCGCACGGAGCTCTCGACCATACGCGCCACAAAGGGGGCGGCGGCGATTGTGAGCGGCACGATGGTAGCCGTGGGGCCGATTGTTGTGCCGGTGAGAAAGCGCGTGACGGGCAGCACCGTGAACAGCAGAATGAGAAACGGTACGGAGCGCAGCGCGTTGACAACGGTACCGAGCGCGCGGTTCAGCGCAGGACACGGACGAACGCCGTCCTTGTCCGTGACAACGAGCACCAGACCGAGCGGTAGCCCCAGCACATAGGAGAGCGCGGCGGAAATCAGCGTCATGTACAGCGTCTCCAGCAGGCCGGTCCACATAAGATTCAGCATTTCTATTGTGAACATCGTTTATCGCTCCTCTCCGAATGTGATGTGCTCGCCTTCAAGATAGGCAAGCATTCGCGCGGTGACGCCGGGATCGTCCGGAAGCTGCAGAAGCATTTGTCCGTACATTCGGCCGTCGATGACCTTTGTGTCTGCAAAGACGATATTGACAGGCGCGCCGCATTGCAGAATCATGTCCGCAACGATCGGCTTTTCCGCGCTGTTGCCGTCAAAGACGATGCGGTACAGCGGCCCGGCCGCATGAAATGCCGCAGGACGTCTGCCCTCCGGGAACAACAGCCGCTTGGCAGCTTCGGTTTTGGGGTGCCGGAACACGTCCTCAACGGATCCGATCTCCGAGATCCGGCTGTCGCTGATGATCGCAACGCGATTACAGATCTGCTCGACCACGCGCATCTCGTGCGTGATGACCAGAACGGTGACGCCAAGCCGGACGTTCAGCTCTTTGATCAGCGTAAGAATCGACTGCGTGGTGGTGGGATCGAGCGCGCTCGTCGCCTCATCGCAGAGCAGAACCTTCGGATTCGTCGCCAGCGCCCGGGCAATGGCGATGCGCTGTTTTTGCCCGCCGGAAAGCTGCGCGGGATAGGCGCCGCCGCGGTCGCCGAGACCGACCAGTTCAAGCAGCTCCTTTGCGCGCCGCTGGGCGTCGGCTTTCTTCACGCCCGCGATCAAAAGCGGAAAGCAGATGTTCTCCTCGGCGGTGCGCTGCATGAGCAGATGGAAGCCCTGAAAGATCATGCCGATGGACTGCCGCGCATGGCGAAGCGCCTTGTCCGAGAGTTTTGTCATATCGGAACCGCAGACGACCACGCTGCCCTCGGTGGGACGTTCCAAAAGATTGACGCAGCGAACGAGCGTGCTTTTTCCTGCACCGGACAGGCCGATGATGCCGAAAATCTCGCCCGCCTTGACGGAGAGATCGATGCCGGACAGTGCTGTGACCGCGCTGACGCCCGTGCCGAATACCTTTGAAAGATTTCGGATCTCAATGATGCCGTTCTGTTCCATCCGTTCCTCCCGTTTCTCCGACTGCGCCGGAATAAATAAACGCCCTCGATGCGTCTCTGCATCAAGGGCGATACAATCAAGCTGTTCGCGTTACCACCTTGGTTTTACATGCACCTCGCGGTACATGCCTCATGGAGTACGGCATTCCAAATGAACAGAAGCGATACTCTCGCGCGATGACGGGCGCGCCCGTCGCAGCCTATGCCGCGGTTTTGCGGCGGTCGGTGCGCGGCTCCGGAACCATGTTCGGCGATCGCTGCGTGTCCCCTTGCACCACACGGGAACTCTCTGAAACGAAACGGAACGCCTACTCTTTCCTTCATTGCCTTTCAAAGCTGTATAAGATTGGAGTAAAGTATATATGATTTTGCACGCCTTGTCAAGCAATTTTTTGCATTGTATGGAAAGCTATTGTATAATAGCGGAGCAGGCAGGCGTGTAGACCGCGCCGGCTGCGAAGGGATGGGGAATATGAAGCAGGAGTTTTCAAGAACGGAGATGCTGCTCGGGAAAGCGGGCATGGCATATCTTGCTGCCGCGCGCGTCGCGGTGTTCGGCGTGGGCGGCGTGGGCGGCTACGCGGTGGAGGCGCTTGCGCGAAGCGGCGTTGGCGCGCTTGATCTGATCGACAAGGACACCGTGTGCGCGTCCAATCTGAACCGGCAGATCATCGCGACACAGGCGACGCTCGGACAATATAAGGTGGATGCGGCCAAAGCCAGGATCCTTTCCATCAATCCTGCCGCAAATGTGCGGGTCTACCGCATGTTTTATCTGCCGGAGACGGCGGACGAGTTCGATTTTTCGCAATATGACTATGTGATCGACGCCATTGATACCGTGAGCGGAAAGCTGCAGCTTGCGGTGCAGGCGCAGGCGGCGGGCGTTCCCGTGATCAGCAGTATGGGAGCGGGAAACAAGCTCGATCCAACGGCGTTTGAGGTCGCGGATATCTATGAGACCTCGGTCTGCCCGCTTGCACGCGTGATGCGGCGTGAACTCAAAAAACGCGGCGTTGCGCGCCTCAAGGTCGTCTATTCCAAAGAGCCTGCGCTCACGCCGGAGCCCGGTGATGAAGCGGATACGACGCGCAGACAGACGCCGGGGAGCACCGCGTTTGTGCCGGCGGTCGTGGGGCTGATTCTTGCAGGAGAGGTCGTCAAGGACATCGCGTTGCGGCGCTGCGTGCGGGAGCGGGAAGGGACGGAATGAAACGGGAGCTTGACGCTTGCGCTTTGATCGAACAGAGCATTACAAAAGCCTTTCGAAAGACGCTTTGGAAGCCGTTTGTCGAAGCGCTGAAACGCTATGAGCTGATCAAAGCCGGGGATCGGATCGCGGTCTGTATTTCGGGCGGCAAGGATTCCATGCTGCTTGCAAAGCTGCTCGAGCAGCTGCAAAAGCACAGCGATGTTCCGTTTGAACTGCGGTATCTTGTGATGGATCCGGGCTATCGCACAGACAACCGGGCGCTGATCGAGCAGAATGCGGCGCTGCTCCGCATTCCGATCGAGGTGTTTGAAACGAATATATTTGCCGCCGCGGATAACAGTCGCGGTCAGTCCCCCTGCTATCTCTGCGCGCGGATGCGGCGCGGTGCGCTGTACCATGCGGCGCAGGAGCGGGGGTGCAACAAGATCGCGCTCGGACATCACAGGAACGATGTGATCGAAACCACGGTCATGGGGATGCTGTATGGTTCGCAGCTGCAAGCCATGCCGCCCATGCTGCACAGCAAGAACTTTCCCGGCATGTCGCTGATCCGGCCGATGTACTGTATCCGTGAGGAGGACATTGTTGCATGGAAAGTACAGAATGGCCTGCGCTTTTTGCAATGCGCCTGCCGCTTTACGGAGCAGTGCGAAGACGGGACGGGCGCGGTGCAGTCAAAGCGCGCAGAGGTTAAAAAGCTTATCAAGACCCTGCGTGAGACGAATCCGGGCGTTGAGGAGAGCATTTTTAACAGCATTCATTGCGTGTGCTTGGATACCATGGTTGGCTACAAGAGCGAAGGCGTCCGGCATTCTTTTTTGGAACGCTACCGTGCGGAGTGTGATGCGGCGGAGCGGGACGAAGAAATATAACACAGGAAAGGAAAGGATCGAAGTATGGGATTTTTGAAACGTCTGTTTCGCGTTGGCGCAACGGCGGGCGCTACCGTCGCAGCGATGAAGGTCGCGGAGAAGTATAAGAAAAATAATCCGAATGGCGTCGGAGACGTCAACGGCGATGGCAAAGTGGATTCGGCGGATGTGTTGATCGAGGTCGGAAAAGCCGCGCGAGAGGTCTATGACAATGCGGCAGCGGCGGTCAACAACATGGTGAACGGCGTAAAAGCGGAGCCGGAGCGGCAGACGCGGGAAGAATAAAGCGATCGTTCCGCCGCAGCCCGACGGAAAGGCGCAAAAGACAGAAGATCCTTCGCATGGGCGGCCGCGCGGAGGATCTTTTATACGTTGTATGGATTTGACGGTCTGGAACAGAGAGCGCTTATTGTTTCCGTCCCATTTCAATGCGCACCTCGTGCCGTTCGGGATCGGTATTGGAATAGGAGTACAGGTCGAAGCCGATCATGTCGAAGCCGTTTTTACGATAAAACACGATCGCATTTTCATTGCATGACTGCGTTTCCAGCACGAGCATCCTTGTTTCAAAGGATCTTGCCGCCTCCGTTATGGTATGCATCAGCAGTGTTCCGATCCCTGTGCTGCGTTTTGCCGGATCGAACACACAAAGATTGCTGATGCGAAAACGGCGGTTCCAGCTTTCCGGCGAGCCCTCGACGTATCCGATCAGACGTCCGTTCTCAAACGCGCCGAATGCGATCGGCTGTTCGAGCTATTCTCCGAAAAACACATCGTCAAAAGATTTTTCGAGCGGCGTTTCAAAAGGCGTATAGGTTATCCGAAACCCGTGCGCCGAGGGGCAGATATCATAATAGCCGTTGGTCGAATACCGAACGGTAAATCGTTTTCCGGCATAGACTTCTTTTTTTAAGGGGAGCAGTTCCATACAGCAATCGTCCTCCGCATACCTTCAGTTTAGCACAAAAGCATGCAAGTTGTCATTGGACAGAAAAACCTCCCGAACCCTAAAGTTCGGGAGGCCGGTTTGTACTGCTGTATCTAGCGGACACAGGATGCAGACCGTCAGATCAGCCGATCTCAAGACGGCGGGTCTCCGGCTTGGTCTCCTGAAGCTTCGGCAGCGTCAGCGTCAGAACGCCGTCGTTGTACTTTGCCGAAATGTCCTGCGTACGAACGCCGCTGATGTCAAAGCTCCGGCTGTAAGTGCCGAAGGAACGCTCACGGTAAACGTAGTTGCCCTTCTTGTCCTTTTCTTCCCGGTCGCCCTTGCGCTCTGCACGAATCGTAAGCTGTTCGCCCTCGATGTCGATCTTGATGTTTTCTTTCTGGAAACCGGGGAGATCGGCTTCCAGTTCATAAGCATCGCCCGTGTCGCGAATATCGGTCTTGAAGGTCGGCAGCTCGCCGGAACCGAAAAAGTTCTTCTCGAAGTTCTCGAGGTCGCGGAAGGGGTCGTAGTAAGCCGGGGTGTTGTTTCTGCGGGTATATGGTGTGAGTCCAAACATGATCTTGATCCTCCTTGTCTGTTCTCTTATTTGTTGCCTATAGTATAGCCAAACATTGTCAAGAAAAAACAGAGGAATTGTAATGCAATTGTGAAATTAGCACTCTAAGCCGGAGAGTGCCAAAATAAAATAGAGCGCCCACGGCGTTTTCTGAGGAAAAGAAATTTTGGCCTGTTTGTCGAGCGCGTTCTTTCTGCGGCAGCGAGGCCATATACTGACATGCGGCTGCCGCGCACTTTGCACAGGGGGAGCCGCATTGCCGAGCGGAAAGGAGCGCATGAAATGCAATGCCGTTTTATCATTCTGTTATTGCTGCTTGCAGGGCCTGTCGTGCTCGTCGCCGCACTGGCGGAGCGGATGGATCGCAGTGAGCAAGCCGCTCGGTATCCGCGCTGCATGGGGCGCGTTGTAGCGATCCGGCGCCGCCGCATGCCGAAGCCGGAGGGCGGCGCGCAAACGGCCTATGATACTACGGTCGCATATGTCGTAGACGGCCGAGCTTATAGAACAACGATCACCGTATTTCCCGGTGAGATCGTACATCTGCCGGGTTCGCAGATCCCGCTCTTATATGAAATGCAGCATCCGGAACACGTCGAACAGGAGAGAAAAAAGGGTCGCCGTTAGAGAATTTATCAAAAGAAGCAGTCACCGCAATCGTGAGATGCTGTGTGCGCAGTCGTTGGAGGAGAAGTCGAACCTGCTGCGCTGCGGATACCGTATGTTCGGCTTGTTGGGACGCTGTCTGCGTTACTGCTTGCGCCGGAATCGTCCGCGTTTCTAAAAAATACCGCTTGCATCCACTGGAAAAAGTGCTATACTTAGTATATAAGAACATTTGTTCGCATCATTGGAAAGGAGCACATGCGGGATGGAACGACGGATCTTGCATGCGGATTTCAACGGCTTTTATGCGTCGGTAGCCTGTCTGCTCGACCCGACTATCCGTGAAAGACCGGTCGCTGTCGCGGGCGACCCTGCGGCGCGTCACGGCATTATCCTTGCAAAGAACGAGATCGCCAAGCGATACGGCGTTCGTACGGGCGAGGCGATCTGGCAGGCAAAGCAGAAGTGTCCGGGGCTTGTTACGGTCGCGCCGGATTTTCCGGAGTATCACCGGTTTTCCGAGCTGGGACGGGAGATCTATGCGGAGTATTCCGATCGCGTGGAGGGCTTCGGACTCGATGAGAACTGGATCGACATCACGGCCTGCACGAAAGACTTTCAGGATGCGGAGCGCATGGCACATGAGATCAGGACCCGAATCCGCACGGAACTCGGCATCACGGTCTCCATCGGCGTTGCGGACAACAAGGTGTTTGCAAAATTGGGCAGCGACATGAAAAAGCCGGATGCCGTGACCGTCGTTTCGCCCGCGAATTATAAGGAAACGGCCTGGAAACTGCCTGTGGGCGATCTGCTGTATGTGGGACGCGCGACGCAGCAAAAGCTGAACCGTTTCGGCGTTATGACGATCGGGGATCTCGCACGGACGCCTGTGGGATTTCTCAGGACGCATTTCGGCAAGGTCGGGCCGATGCTTTCCGACTTTGCCAACGGCCGGGACACCTCCGAGGTCATGCTGCTGTCCGAAACGCGGCGGATCAAATCCGTGAGCAACGGCATTACTGCGCCTTATGATCTTACGACGGATACGGACGTCTATCTGACGCTTACCATGCTGTCGGAGAGCGTGGCGGCGCGGCTGCGCGCGGAGGGACTGTATGCAAAGACCGTGCAGATCGCCGTGCGGGA
This sequence comes from Clostridium sp. CAG:1024, assembly GCA_000432015.1. Lineage (GTDB taxonomy): Bacteria > Bacillota > Clostridia > Christensenellales > CAG-138 > CAG-1024. The sequence continues at coordinate 7,832 of HF985499.1, forward strand.
TGCGGCGCTGCACACTGTCAGCCATCAGTGCAAGCTCGAAAAACCGAGCTGCCTCTCCATGGAGCTTGCGCGTGGCGCGATGGGGCTGTTTTCCGCACACTATGACTGGCACGCGCCCGTGCGGAGCGTGACCGTCGGCACGCAGGATCTCGTGGAGAGCGACAGCCCGGTGCAGCTTTCGCTATTTTCCGATGAAGAGAAGCGGGAGCGCCTGGAGCGTGCGGAGCGGGCGGTAGATGGGATCCGGGGCAGATTCGGCTACCATGCGATCGGCAGAGCGATCTTTTTGAAAGATGACCGCATCGGCAGACTCAATCCGCGCGAGGAGAACACGGTGCATCCGGTGGGCTATCTGCACGATAAGATCGGAATGGCAGGGACGAGCGAATGAAGCGTTATGTTGCAGTCGAGGTGCGATACGATGCGGACGGGGGAATGCGGCCGCTGTCCGTGCTCTGGGACGACGGGCGCAGGTTTGAGATCTTGCGAGTGACGGATGTACGGCGTATGGCTTCGCTGAAAGCGGGCGGCACCGGGATCCGGTATCGCTGTCAGATCGGGCAGCGCGAAGCCGATCTCTTTTTTGAAGATCCGCGTTGGTTTGTGGATTGCAGGGAAACAATGTGATATACTGGAAAAAAACAAGAAACCAACGGAGGAGATATGATGCATAAGACCCGTGCTGCGTCCGATCCGGCGTTCCAGTGGAAGCTGTCGGACATCTTTGAAACAAACGAACTTTGGGAAGAAGAATTTCAAAAGGCGCAGAAGGAGATCGAGCTTCTTGCGTCCTATCAGGGCAAGCTGGCAGAATCGCCGGATATGCTCTATGAGGCGCTGAAAGCGCAGAGTGCGGTATCGTACAGCGTGGAGCGCCTGTTTGTTTATGCCCACATGCGCAGAGACGAGGACAACGGCAACACGCTCTATCAGGGTCTGACCGACCGCGCCATGCAGCTGATCGTTTCTGCAGAATCGCAGACGGCATACATCGTGCCGGAGATCTTGACCATCCCCTCGGAGACGCTGAAGGGCTGGGCGGCGGAGGAGCGCTTCGCACCGTTCCGTTTCATGCTGTCCGATGTGGACAGACAGCGCGAGCATGTGCTTTCCGCGGGCGAGGAGCGTATCCTTGCCATGGCAGAGGACCCGCTCGGCGGCCCCGATAACATCTTTACGATGCTTTCGGACGTGGATCTCGATTTCGGCACCGTGACGAATGAAAAGGGCGAGCAGATCAAGCTCACCCACGGCACCTACGGAACGCTGCTCGACTGCCCTGACCGCCGTGTGCGCAAAGAAGCCTATGAAAAGCTGTATGCGGCATATGCAAGCGTGAAGAACACCGTCTGCGCCACCTATGCAAGCTCGGTCAAGGGCGACGTGTTCCGCGCAAGGGCGCGCGGCTACAAGGGCGCGCTCGAAGCGTCGCTCTTTGGCAACAACGTTCCCGTCGCCGTGTATGAGCAGCTCATTGAGGCCGTGCATGAAAAGCTGCCGGCTATGCGCCGCTATATGGCGCTGCGCAAAAAGCAGCTTGGCGTCGATCAGCTTGAAATGTATGATCTTTATACGCCCATCGTGCCGGATTGCGCCATGCCCATGAGCTATGAGGAAGCGAAAAAGACCGTCAAGGAAGCGCTTGCGCCGCTCGGCGAACACTACGCAAGCCTGCTGGACGAAGCGTACAACAACGGCTGGATTGACGTATACGAGAACGAGGGAAAGACCTCGGGAGCGTTTTCTTGGGGCGTCTACGGTGTGCATCCCTTTGTGCTGCTGAATCACCAGAACGACGTAGACCACGCGTTCACACTTGCACACGAGCTTGGCCATGCCATGCACTCCTATCATTCCAACGCCGCTCTGCCCTATGAGATGGCGGAGTACAAGACCATGGTTGCGGAGGTTGCTTCCACCGTCAACGAGGTGCTCATGATGCGGCATCTGCTCAGCAAGGAGACCGACCGCATGAAGCGCGCGTATCTGC
>HF985499.1:9860-13252 GCA_000432015.1 Clostridium sp. CAG:1024
AGCAGTTCCGCACGACCTGCTATCGCCAGACGATGTTTGCGGAGTTTGAGCTGAAAGCACATCGCATGGCGGAGGCGGGCGAGCCGCTGACGGTCGAGAGCTTGTCCGAGATGTATCGTGAACTGAACAAAACATATTACGCGGACGTCGTGGCGGACGACAATATCGCGATCGAGTGGATGCGCATTCCGCACTTCTACCGTGCGTTCTATGTGTTCCAGTATGCAACGGGCATCTGCACGGCAGTCGCGCTTGCAAACGATATTCTGGAGCATGGCGCGGTGGATCGCTACATCCGCTTCCTTTCGAGCGGCGGCAGCGATTATCCGGTGAAGCTGCTGCAGAACGCCGGCGTCGATCTTACGGACAAGCACAGCATCCTGTCCGCACTTGACGTGTTTGAGTCCTGTGTGGACGAGCTGACCGAGATATTGGAGGGAAAATAAGATGGAAGAACTGTTTGACGTAAAGGCCGCAAAGGAATACATTGCGGAAAAGTTTCGGGAGCAGGGTGATTTTTCGATCATCGAACCGAAGCTGTTCGATCAAATGCTCGATCGGGTCATGGCGCTCGACGAGGAGTATATGGAAAGTTCCGGCGTTGAGGACGGCGGCGTCTACGATGACGACGCAGCCTACGACTATATGCACGAGAAGCTGATGGCGGAGTTCCCGGAGCACAAGATGTACATGATGCGCCTTGTGGACGATTACATGGAGTACAATGAAGCGTATCTCGACTCCATCGGCGCGATCGATTGGGAATAAGCCGGAAAGCAGCAGCCGCGGCGCTGCCGCAAGACCGTAAAACAGCAAGACCCTCCGCATGCGCTCAGCTGTGCGGAGGGCTTGTTTCTTCCCGAGCCTTGGACTTGCCTGCCCGAGCCTTGGACTTGCCGGCGCCGAACGGTTTTTAGGGACCGTCTGCGAACGTCAGGTCACGGGGGAAAGTCGATTTGGCGGCGAAAGAGGGGGGTGCCACCTTGACGGAACGAAGAGGCAAGCCCTTGTTCTCCCGCGGGCAGAGGGTCTCTGCCGACCGGGAATGCAGCTTCGCAGGACGCGCGGCATGTCCGGCAGGCGAGCGCAGAAGCGCGCACTTTCATTTCCAAAGCGCTTCCGCTCTGCAAAGAACGGGAGTTTTCGACTTGCGCCCCATCGGAAGGGATGCCCTTTCGCGCGCACGATGGTCAATAAGCTCCGACGGCGCCGCGCACTGCACTCTTTGAGAAAAAGAAAGCAGCATACGTTTTTCCTAAAATACGTCGGTATTCGGTCTTGCGCTATTTCCCTTGCGGTATTTCAAATATTAGATTTTAGCGGCAATCTGTCTTGCAACATATACGCCGCTTGCCGAGGCGTGGGACAGGGAATGTGTGATTCCGCTTCCATCGCCTATAATATACAAACCCTCATGACAGGTCATCAGGTCATGATCCAGCTCCACCTCCATATTGTAGAATTTCACCTCAACACCATACAATAGCGTATCATCATTTGCAGTTCCGGGTGCAATTTTATCCAATGCGTAGATCATTTCAATAATGCCATCTAATATGCGCTTTGGAAGGACCAGGCTCAGGTCTCCGGCTGCGGCGTTTAAAGTCGGCACTGTAAAGCATTCGCCAATCCTCTCCTGTGTACTTCTGCGGCCCCGGATCAAATCTCCAAAACGCTGGACAATGACCCCGCCGCCCAGCATATTGCTTAATCTTGCGATACTCTCTCCGTACCCGTTGGAGTCTTTAAACGGTTCGGAAAAATGCTTTGCAACCAATAGCGCAAAGTTTGTATTATTTGTCTGTTTTGCCGGGTCTTCATAACTATGACCGTTGACGGTAACGATACCGTTTGCATTCTCGTTGACGACTTTACCCTTTGGGTTCATACAGAATGTGCGCACCAAATCTTCATATTTTGAAGTGCGGTACACAATCTTGCTTTCATATAATTCATCTGTCAGATGCGCAAAAATCCCGGCCGGAAGCTCCACGCGCACTCCAATATCAACACGGTTGGAATTTGTATGAATATTCAGATCATGGCATACCTGCTCCATCCATTTGCTTCCGCTGCGCCCGGCTGAAATAACGCAGCTTCTTCCAACATAATAAGAATCCCTATGGTAGAGCTTATAACCGTTTTCTATTCTCTCCACCGTATCGATCAGGCAGTTAAAATGGAAATCGACCTTATTCTTCAAATGATCATACAAGTGCTCCAAAACGATATAATTAATGTCGGTTCCCAAATGACGAACGGAAGCGTCTAATAAATACAAGCCGTTCTGCAGGCAACTCGTTTTCAGGCTGGAACCGGCAGTCGAATACAGTTTTGTTCCTTCTCCGCCAAAGGCCAAATTGATCTTATCCACATATTCCATCAATTCCAATGCGGTTTTTTTTCCGATGTACTCGTAGAGCGTTCCGCCAAAATCATTCGTGATATTATATTTGCCATCGGAGAACGCCCCTGCGCCACCAAACCCGCTCATAATAGAACAGTTTTTACAATGAATACAGGATTTGATCTTATGACCGTCAATTGGGCAATGGCGTTTTTCCAGTTCACTCCCCATTTCAAAAACAGCGATGCTCAAATCCGGCCTTTTTTCCAATAATTCATATGCGGTGAATATTCCGCCCGGACCTGCACCTACAATCAACACATCGTACATTTTATTGCCTCCTAAAACAAAAAGTTGATTACCTACGTGGTAGTCAACTGATTTGGCCGTTGAAAGAAACGGCTGCCCTTTTCGCAGACTGATACCTTTATTATTATACCCGCAAACGATCCCTGTTTCAAGAATCGTTTCCCGGTTTTCATACGGACATTGCGATAGCCCCGCCCGTGCTTTGCATACGCTCCTCTGCCGCTCCATTCCACATGCGGCGCGCGATGAGACGGCTTCAATCGTCAAATTCGATCGTGACCGAGGCGATGCGGTCGAACTGATAGAAGTTCAGCACCTTGACGGCGTAGGTGCCGGAGGCGTTCGGCGCAATCGCTTCCGCATAGCTGGTCATGCAGCTGCCGGTGGCGACTGCCTCTCCGGAGGCGTCGTAGAAAATCACATACATCGTGAGCCCTGCGGTCGGCCATGGACTGGTGTTTTTGATCTTTCCGCGAAGCGTCGCCACATTGCCGTCGGTGAGCAGACGGCACGTTTCCACCTTCCATGTATGTGAACCGTTCGTGATGTCGGTAAAAGGCAGGTCGCGCACTTCCTCCGATTGGCCGCCGCAGGCAAGCAGCGGCAGCAGTGCGAAGAGTGCGAGCAGGAGCGAGATAGCGCGGTACAAGCGTTTCATGATCGTGTTCTCCCATACTCTGAGTGTATCGTGTGCGGTGCTGCGAGAAAGTATATCATAAACCGCGGCACAAAGCAA
>HF985500.1 GCA_000432015.1 Clostridium sp. CAG:1024
AGAAAGAGATATTTCGCCAGAATGGACACAACGGCAGATTGCAGAAGAATTGGGGCTGAGCGGAAAAGAAGTGGTAAAGGGAGTCCTGAAACGGGAGCGGCAGAAGGAAAACAAAATCGCTCAGGGGATCATGCCGCGTCCCAAAGGACGACCTCGCAAAGAAGCAGCGCCAAGGGATATAGTTGCGGAGCAGGCATATGAGATACATCGGCTGAAGATGGAGAATGAACTCATGCGGGATTTTCTCTCGCTCACCGGAAAGGGGTGAAAGCAAGCGTCAAATACAAAGTGATCTACCGTCACAGGGAGAAATACAGCATCCGCGAGATGTGCCACTTCTTTGAGGTATCCCGCAGCGGATACTATGACTATATCCGGCGTATGGACATCCCGGCGAAGGAGCTGCCGTTGGCGGAAAAGATCCGAGTATGTCAAGCCCTGTGCCGCAATACCTACGGCTACCGCAGAGTACATATCTGGCTGGAGCGGAACGGTATCCGTTGCAACCCCAAAACTGTACTGCGCGTGATGAACAAGTACAATTTGCTGTCTGTCATTCGCAGAAAACGGTATGTGAAGTACGGAAGTGCGCTGCACCGTTATCCCAATCTGCTGAACAGAAACTTTTCTGCCGACCGACCAAATCAGAAATGGGCAACCGACATTTCTTATATCCGCACCGGGCAGGGCTTCCTGTTCCTTTCCATCATCCGTGATCTCTATGACAACAGTATTGTTGCCTACAAAACCGCTCCGGAACAAAGTACCAAGCTGGCATTGGATACCGTCCGCGCTGCAAAGGGAAAAGAAAAGGTCACCGCAGAGCTGCAACTCCACAGTGACCAAGGCTTTCAGTATACTTCCCAAGCGTACTTTAAGCTGACTCAAAGATACGGCATTACGCCGTCCATGTCAAGGAGAGGTAATCCATACGACAACGCTTTAGCGGAAAATTTCTTTTCCATTCTTAAAACGGAATGCATTTACCGGACGAAGATCGCCACGCTTGCCGAAGCAAAGAAGCTGATTGATGACTACATCTTCTTTTACAATAACCAGCGCATTCAGTCAAAAACAAAACTGACGCCTCTGGAATTGAGGCGCCAGTATCTTGCTTAATACTCTATTTCCCTGCACAGGGGGCTTCTTTGTGCTGTCTGAATAATCTGGGGCGGTTCAGAGGTTGTGAGTGTTTTGATTTTTTAATTCCCTTCTAGTTCAACGATTATCCCTGCAATTTAACGAATGCCTCTGTGATTTAACGATTACCTCAGCCGTTTAACGATTATGACGGTACATGAAGCCTCAATCCACATAAAACGCACGAAACCCCGCCGCAGAAATGCTCTGTGACGGGGTTTCTTATATGCCTGAACAGCCGAAAAGCCTGATTCCAAGCGGTTTTCGGGTATAGAAAAAGCCCACCGTAATTCTATCAAAATTACGGTGGACTGATGGCGGAGAAGGTGGGATTTGAACCCACGCACCGGTACACCCAGTCTACTCCCTTAGCAGGGGAGCCCCTTATAGCCACTTGGGTACTTCTCCAATATTCATCGCTGGCGGAGAGAGAGGGATTCGAACCCCCGGTGCCTCGCAGCATCACCGGTTTTCAAGACCGGCTCCATAAACCTCTCGGACATCTCTCCATAAAGCACCTTATGAAGTATAGCAAAATCCATGGCGGCTGTCAATCCATTCTGTAATTTTTTCGTGTCGTATACGCAAAATGCCCGCATGGCGAGAAAACAAGGTTGACAAATACATTGGACGGGCACATAATGTAAAAACAAATGTTGTAAATCGTGTGATGCAAAACAAATACGGGAGGATTCAAATGCCGCCAAAACCGAAATTCAGCCGAGAAGAGATGATAGCCGCCGCGTTGGAGCTTGTCAGCGAACGCGGGGTCGAGGCGTTGACCACGCGCGGATTGGGGGAGCGGCTTGGGTGTTCCGCGAGACCGATCTTCACGTTGTTCAGGAATATGGAGGAGCTGTTTCTCGAGGTGCGGAAGGCGGCGATGCGGCGCTTTGAATCCTACGCGGAGCGGGTAGCGGGGTATGCGCCGGCGTTCAAACGAACGGGAATGCAGATGGTGCTGTTTGGCGCTAGAGAACCGAAGCTTTATCAACTGCTGTTCATGCAGGAAAACAGGCAGGCGTCGGATTTTGAGGATGTGCTTGGTACGCTCGGGGCGACCGCGGAAAAGTGCATTGCGAATCTATGCAGCGAATACGGCCTCAGCCGGGAGCAGGCGCACGCGGTGTTTGAGCCGGTCTGGATCTATACATTCGGCATTGGTACACTGCATGCCACGCGGGTGTGTCAGTTCAGTGAAGCGCAGGTCGAGCGGATGCTCAGCACGGAATTTTCCGCCATGCTGCACCTGGTCAAAGCGTCGGACACCATGTCAAAGCATGCAGAGAAAGGCGCGGACTGAACGCGAGCCGAAAACCTGCTTGCAATACGCACAGGAGCCGATGAAGAATGGATTGGGGGGGACGGGAAGATGTCTGCTTGGGATCCATGGCGCGGCTGCCATAGGTACAGCGACGGCTGCCGGTACTGTTATATTCATAAAGGCGATGCACGGCACGGCGTCGACACGGAAACGATCGTAAAAACGACGCAGTTCGACGCGCCCATTCGGAAGAACAAAAACGGAGAGTATCGGATGCGTCCCGGCGGGTTGGTGTATTTGTGCTTTCGCTCGGACTTTCTTCTGGAGGACGCGGATGCATGGAGAGAAGACTGCTGGAGGATGATACGGGAACGCGCCGATCTGCATTTTTTGTTCCTGACAAAGCGGATCGTACGATTCATGGACTGCGTACCGGCGGATTGGGGCGAAGGGTATGGAAATGTAACCGTGGGCTGTACCGTTGAAAACCAGCGCGCGGCAGATGAACGGCTGCCTGTGTTTCGCGAGCTTCCGATCCGACACAAAAATATCATTTGTCAACCGATGATCGCCCCAATACAGCTCGCGCCGTATCTTGAAGGCGTGGAACTTGTGGCCGTGGGCGGCGAGTCGGATCGCAGCGGAAGGCTGCTGCGGTATGCATGGGTGCTGGACGTGCGGGAGCAATGCCTTGCGGCGGGAGTTCCGTTCCGATTCCGGCAATGCGCAACACACTTTGAAAAGGACGGCAAACTCTACTCTTTGCCGACGAAGCTCCTGTGCGCACAGGCGCGTAAAGCCGCGATCGATACCACGGGGGGGCAGAGACGGGATTGGTGCGGCGTAATTTGCCAGAGCCCAAAGAACCCGAAAGAGAGCCGAAAGTGAGAAAAGAAAGAGAATGACATGGATCAACTGGTATGGACTGGAATTTGTTGCCGCTATCATGATCCCGAACATTGCGTTTGCAATGACGCACAGGGACGGTTTTGAAAACCTGTTTCGGAACAGGACGGTCGAAGTCTTGGAGCAGATCGGACGATTCGGCTGCTTTTTCCTGATGGTGATCCAGCCGGAGACGCTTTGCCGCGACGACTGGTTTACGGGCGCGACGCAAGTGTATCTTTGGCTTGGCGCGGCGCTGGTGCTCCTGTATTGCGCCGGGTGGGTCGTGCTCTGGCGGGAGGATTCTGTGAGAAAAGCGCTGGCGCTGTCGATTCTGCCCTCCGTATTGTTTTTAGAGAGCGGGATCCTGCGCTGCTACTTCCCGCTGATCGCTGCGGCGCTCCTGTTTGCGCCGTGCCACATTCTCATCAGCTATAAAAACGCAGCGATGAAAAGGGAAATCGCACTTAACGGCGAAGCGCCCGAGCAGTCGGTCAAGGATAGGCAGTGAAACCGACACGCACAATGCGGACAGATAGAGAGAACAAGAAAAGAGGTACAGAGATGGAAACAACAAAACGGCAAAAGCCGTGGCGCACCGTGCTGCTGCGGATCCTCGGATATGTTGCGATCATGAGCGTATATGAAAACGTGGCGGGGAGAACGCGGACCGAGGCTGGCGGCTGATTCCCGCGGGGTGCATCCTCGGACTTCTGTTGCTGGGGATGCGGAAGGAAAACTCTTTTGAGAAGTATGGTTTCCGCCCGGCCGCGCCGCTGCTTTGGCGGAAAACGTTGTATTTTTGCCGATGTTGGCGCTTATCACAGCGAATCTTTGGAACGGGTTTGGGCTTCGGATGTCTGCGGCCGAGACGGTTCTTTACGTTTTGACAATGCTCTGTATCGGTTTTATCGAGGCGATCCTGTTCCGCGGTTACCTTTTGCAGATGCTGCGTGAGAGTTCAACGACCCTTGCGATCCTCATCTCCAGCTTGACGTTCGGATTGGGCCATATCGTGAATCTGCTGAACGGCGCGGCAGTACTTGATACGGCGTTGCAGCTCATTTATGCGTTCTCCATCGGCATGATGCTGTCGGTATTTGTGGTAAAAACGGGGCACATTCTGCCGTGCTGCATATTCCATGGCGCATTCAATGCGCTTTCCGCTTTTGCAAACGGATCGGGGGAAATGATGGGGAAGAAGGTCGTCACCGCGGCGGTCATCTCCGTCGTGACGCTCGGATATGCGTGGTATCTCTGGAAATGGAACCATACCCAAGCGGATGAGAAGCCGGATCGAACGTGAGGCTGCGGCCGCAGCGGCAAGCCTGTACCGCGACCGAAGAGAACGGGCGATAGAGAACTCCCTACGAAAATTACTGAAAGCAGACAGCCCCGCCGTCCAGAGACGGCGGGGCTTGCACGTTTAGCGCTGCGTCAATGCATCAATAGTATTCGCCGGGAACCTCCAGAACAAGATCGCCGAGCGCAAAGGAAGCGCAGGGGTGGATCTCGTTGTACTTCTTGTCCGCCCAACGCCGTCCGTCGGTTTCCTCCGGAATGAACACTTCGCCGGAAACGAGATGCGAACGGCACCAACCGCACTCGCCGCTGCGGCAGCGCGAAGGCGCCTTCAGACCAGCGCGCTCGAGCGCAACAAGAATCGGTTCGTTGGCACTCGCTGCAACGACGGTCTCGTTTGCACCCTGCTTGACGGTGATCTGGAAGACCTGATCCTTTTTCTCGACCGGATATCCGGGCAGCTCCCAGACTTTTTTCGTCACGCCGAGCAGCTCGCGGCGCACATGTTTTCTGTCAAGGCCGAGCTTTTCGACCTCGCCCGCAACAAAGCGATACATCGCCTCGGGGCCGCAGATGAAGACGCTGTACGGCGCATCGGCATACTTCTTGATGAGCTCTGCGGTAATGAAGCCGTGCTCGTAGCCGTCTTTTTCTTCATCCGAGAGAACGTGTACGACCTTCACCTTCGGACAGGCGGCGGTGATCTCGTCAAACTCTTTCTTGAAGAGGATCACGTTTTCGGTCCGGCTGCCGAAAAGAATGGTCAGATTGAAGTCCTCGATGCCGTCGCGGATCGCATAAGCCATGGAGAGGAAGGGGGTGATGCCGGAGCCGCCCGCAAGCGCCACAACGTTCTTGCAGTCGCGCAGCTCGTCATAATAGAAGTGCCCCTCGCCCGCGGATGCGATGATCTCGTCGCCGACCTGGAAGGTGTCGAGCATTTTGTCCGCAGCAAAGCCGCCGGGGTTCTTCTTGACCGTGATGGCGACCTTTCCTTCGAGGGCCCACTTGGGCGAGGAAGAAATGGAGTACGGACGGGTCACAAAGCTCTCGCCGAATTGCAGCTTCAGAGAGAGATACTGTCCGGCGCGGAAATAGGCCGGCAGGCTTCCATCCGCCTTGCGGAACACATAGGTTTTCGCGTCCGCATCCGCATGGTCGATGATCTCGTCGATCACGAGCTTCTGATAGTCGGGATGCAGGAGCTTTGCTTTGTTGTTGATGGGGTAGTCCGCTTTGATCTCCTTTGCGGGCGCGGCGTCGATCGCCTGCTGGCGCACCTTGCCGAGATTTGCGAACTTGAGCATGTCAAGAAGTCCGATCAGACCCACTTTTACATTCAGAGCCATATTACTTGCCTCCTTCCTTCATCTCTCCGCAGGCAATGCCCGCGAGCATATCGCCGATGATCCAGGTGGACGAGTACCCGTCGCCGCGGGATGCAGCAGCGCCGATGTGCTTGAGCCCCTTGATCGGGTAATCTTCGCCGATCATCATCATGCGGTTCATCATGGCGTCCCAATCCTTCGTCTTGTGACCGTAGGTGCAGCCCTCCGGCGTACCGAGATAGCGTGCGAAGGTCCACGGGGTCGCGATCTCGACCTCTTCGATATAGGGCGTGATGTCGATCCCCATTTTTTCCTTTGTGGTCTCGATGAACTTTTTCGCGATCGCTTCCTTCATTTTGTTGTAATCCTTGATCTCGAGATCGCTCCAGTCCTTCTTACCGTACATGGACGTAAAGCTGACAACACCCGTTCCCTTCGGAGAGAAGTCGGGGTTTGCGATGTTGTAGCCAAGGAAGATGCAGTATTCATTCGTATCGATGCGTTCGAACGAAGCGGCTTCCTTAACGGAGTCCGAGGTGCCGGGCATGAACACGGTGTAATCCTTGATGCCGATCTCCTCGAGCGGTTTGTTGAGCCCGAAATAGCAGGCGAACATGCGCGCGCTGTAATCCTCATTGCGGGCGGCGGAGAGCTTTTTCTCACGCTCCGGAACGAGCTCTTTCGGCATCATCTTGCCGTAGATAATGTCGGGGTTGATGTTGGCCAGCACATAGTCGCACTCGATCGTGCCCATATTGGTGACGACGCCGGAGATCCTGTCGCCGTCAAAGAGGAATTTCTCCGCACGGCAGTTGTACCACACATCGCCGCCGAGTTCGCGGAAACGGTTGATGAACTCCATGGAGATCTCATGTGAGGTGTGGCGTGGGATGACGGCCTTGCGCGTAACATACATATGCACCATGTTCGCATAGTGAATGAATGCGTCATGGTCGAGATCAACGCCAAGATACGCCCAGTAGGTCGAGAGAATATCGATGGCTTTCTGCGGGAGCTTCAGGGCGCGGAACACCTTGTTTGTCGGGTACGCGCCTGTGCGCAGCGTGTTCGGAAAATGCTGCTGCATGTACTTGGAGTCGTTCGGCGTGCCGTCGGTCATGTAGTTGAGCGCGGCCTGAATCTCTTCCATGAGATCGAACAGCTTGTTCATGCTCTCGCGGCTGCCGGGAACGTATTCTTCCATCTTGTCGATGAACGGCCCGCGGCCCGAGGGCATGGTCACGTCCATGGGCGTGCCGTCGGAATACTTCGTGATGCAGCGGTAGCAATCCTCGATGGTGACCCAGTCCACATTGACGCCCAGACGCTCGAGCAGCAGACGCACGGCGCCCTTGTTGTCGTCGGGACCAAAGTCACAGATCTCATGAACGCTCGGGTCAAACTCGAAACGTCCTCTGCAAAAGCTGGAGGCGCATCCTCCAGGCAAGTTGTGCTGCTCAATCAAGAGGGTCTTCTTTCCCTCCATCGCGCAGCGGCACGCCGCGGTAAGGCCGGAATTTCCGGCGCCCACGACCACGACATCGTACTTCATTGGCATATGATTCTCCTTTCTATATTCGCAGCATCATCGTAGATGGAGCCGCGCCGCCTTAGAGACGGCCGGCTTCGCTTAGTCAATGACGCCATGCTGCCAGAGTGCTTCGGTTTTTTCCCGAATTTCCAGATTCCTTTCGTAGAACCGCAGGGATTCGCTGTGACGGTCGTAGGCTTCGCACCCGTAGCGGGAAAGGAAGCGCGACGCATAGTATCCGATGGTCAGCTCCGTGACGAGAATGAGGATCTCCTGACCGTCGCCCCAGGCTGTGGACACAAAGTCAAACAAGTTCGTAAGCTTCGCACCCGCCGCTTCCGCGCAGGAACGCAGCTCGGAAACGAGTGCGTCAAAGCCCGCCTTCAGCGCCTGAAAATCGGAACGTGCCGTGATATGCCGGTTCAGGAAAGCAAGAACGGCTTCGTATTTGTTCCGGCTGTCGACGGAAAGGACGCCCATTTTGCGATAGCGGAGGAACAGTTCGTTTTCCTCGGCGGTAATGTCCGCAAGGGATGCGCCCGCTTTGACCTTCCGCAGCAGCGGGAGCAGCTCGGAAACAATGTCCTCTTTGCGAACGACGTTCGCCGCGTCGCGGTTCACTTGGTCGAGCAGCAGCCCCAAAAGGCTCAAACGCTCATCAAACGGCGCGTTCTTTGCCCGCGAGAGGATCTCTTCCGGCGTATGCCCGGACAGGATCTCGTCCAGTTTGTAATCCGCTTTATACTTGTTGTACAGATCGTAATAGATGGCGAAATCTTCCGCAATGTCCGGCGATTGCAGATACTGTGCAATGAGCTTCTGATCGACGGGAAGTCCCTTTCGCTCATAGATTTTTATGATGTTGGACAGGTCGACCCAGCCGCGTGCCGTGACAAAACGCTTGCCGTCTACGGTCTCTTCGATTTTGTAGAAGTTTTCCTTCCGCGCCTCGAGATAGGTCATGATAGAGCCGTGCGTCTCGCGCTGATAGGCGTACTGCTTCCATGCGGCAAAGTCCGGCTCGATATCGATGCGCTTCAATCGATCCCATGTGACAATGTCAAACTCACGTGCACTGCGGTTGTAAGAAACGGGATTGCCTGCCGTCAGCACGATCCAGCCGTCGGGGACTTTATGCCGCCCGAAAGTCTTGAATTGCAGGAATTGCAGCATGGTGGGCGTGAGCGTCTCGGAAGCGCAGTTGACCTCATCGAGAAACAGAATGCCCTCACGGCAGCCGCTTTGCTCCATGCAGTCATAGACGGAAGAGATGATCTCGCTCATGGTGTACTCGGACACATCGTACTCGTCCTCGCCGAAGGACTTGTGTACGATCTTCGGAAGTCCCAGCGCGGACTGCCGCGTATGGTGCGTGATGGAGTAGCAGACAAGACCGAGTCCCAGCTCTTCCGCCACCTGTTTGACAATGGCGGTCTTGCCGATCCCCGGAGGACCCATCAAAAACAGCGGGCGCTGCTCCTCCGGCGAGAGCAGATAGTTGCCGCATTCGTCCTTTGCGGAATACGCTTCCATGGTATAGAGCACCTGCTCTTTTGCTTCAGAAATGTTCATAATGTAAACTCCTCAAATGGATCACGCGTTTCGACTTCCGCAAGCAGAAGCGCCACGATCTCGGATTGGTGATTCAGGTTTGCCGCGGCAACATAGCCGTTGATGTTTTCGGGACGCAGCAGATGCAGCTTGGAGATCCCGTTCATGGCGGCGACGTTGTTAAACTTCAGAACCTTTTCCATGATGAGCGCTTCGTTTTCCCGAATGAAGCGTCTGGCGTGTTCGTTTGTCTCCGAACGGTGGCGTTCGGGACAGGTACACCAGAGCAGCGTGTGCAGCAGTTCTTCCGGCTGACGGTATTTGTCCGGGTAGCCCTTGGCGACGAACCCCTCCAACAGGCTGCGGCAGCTGCCGAACGCATCGCGTTCCAGCGTGCAGTCCGGTGAGAGCACGTCGATCCTCGCGAGAGAGTCACACGAGAAAAACGCCTTTTCTGCGATCAGCTCCGTGCGCGCGGGCACGGTGACGCGCAAAAGCCCCGTTTCGCCGAACGCTTCTTCGCGGATAAAGCGCAGACTTTCGGGAAACTGTATTTCGCGCAGGTTCGAACATCCAAAGAAAGCGACCTCGCCGATGTCCGTAACGCCCTCCGGAATGCGGATCTCCGTCAAAGAGAGATCCTGTGCATAATCGCCCTCGCGCAGACGCGTACCGTCAAGCCGTGCGGCAATATCACTTTCCGAAACGTTCATCTAAAATCTCGTCCTCCGAAAGATAGAGCTTCATCGCCCAGTCCGGCGTCCAAACGTCGCTGAAGCCGTCGTTGTGCAGAATAAAAGCCGTGTCATATCGCGGCCGCTCCGCGGGGAAGATCCCCTTGCCGTCCGTAAAGTAGAGCAGCCCGCGCAGATCCTTTAGTTTATTCTTGAGAAGAAGCTCGTCAACGTAAGCGAACACCGGACGAAAATCTGTCTCGCCGAGCCCTTTGATCTGCATATGCGCAAGGTATTGATCGAAGTCCTCCTTGCTCTGAATATATGCAGCGTCCTGAATCCTGTCATCACATTGCAGAATATAGAGGTTCACCTTTGCAGAAAAACTCTCCTGCCGCGCAAGAATATCGTGCGTGTGCTGTACGAACTTTTGCACCACTGCGCCCTCTACACTGCCGGAGGTGTCAATCGCGATCACGAGATCACGGATGCGGTGCTCGTCCTGGTATTCGAGCGGTTCGATGAGCGGTATGTTGCCGTACAGCGAAAGGCCGTAGGTGTAGTAATTGTTGTCGAACTCTTCGTCCGACAGGCGCATGACCTCGCCATGCACGCCAAAACGGCGCAGAAATTCCGTGTAATTGTAGCGCGCACGGTGCAGGCTTTTGAGGTTCTGCGTCATGGCGTCCTCTTCACCGAGCAGCAGCGTGCGCTCTGTGTGCATTCGCTTTGAGATCTTGGACCATAGCTGCTCGAGATCAAGATCGGGCGCAGGCGCGCCGCCGGCAGAGCCCGCGTGATACCATGCGCCGTGACTATCGCCTAAAAAAGCGGCGCGTTCCGCTGCAAGCGTTTCTTTATCGATGCTGTGATCCAGCAAATAACGGTAAATGCGTTCCGCCGTCAGGGCTGGCAGTTCATTTT
This sequence comes from Clostridium sp. CAG:1024, assembly GCA_000432015.1. Lineage (GTDB taxonomy): Bacteria > Bacillota > Clostridia > Christensenellales > CAG-138 > CAG-1024. The sequence goes on from HF985500.1 coordinate 10,600, forward strand.
TTAACAAAGCGATCAACGCGGCTTGCCGCTGGGAACGCCGCGCCTTGACGCAGTCGCAGGAAAGCGCATTGATGGCGTTCTCGACCGCGACGTCGCAGGCAAGATCCCATGCGGGACGATCGACGTCCCGGCCGATCAGATTGTGCCGGAATACGCAGTGCAGAATGCTGTGCAGAAGATCGCGGGAAACGACGGTATCCTCTCCCTGATACAGAGACAGGACAAACCACGGGTTATAATAGAGCCGCCGTCCGTCCGTAGTGAACGTAGCGTCACAGTTCGGTGAAAAGGGCAAACCGGCGATCGCCCGATCTAGATAGCGAAAATGCACCAGCAGCCGGTCTCGCGACAGCGTGAGGATCTCGTCGGCCAATGCGGCGGCCCGCTCTTCGCGGTTTATATCTTGTGCGTTCTGTCTCATGGCAGTCATGTCCTGACGGGACGTTCCGATGGGGGATGCGGCGAAACGGTGATGAGGGGGGGGGGAAAAATGCCGCGCGTCTCGAATCGATGTATTGATCATTATATCACAGTTGAACGTATTTTGCACGGAGGAATCCGCGTTAGCGAAAATGATACGCCGCGTGAATAGCCGCAGTTCTTGCTGTTCGCGATCTTCACCGCCCAATCAGCGGCCTTTTTCGCAAGCGCAGCGTCCGTGCATTCCAGATAGACATTCCAGCCGCCAGAGCGTTTATACCAGTCCGCAAGCCGTATCTCGCATTTTCTATCCGGCGTTGCGCCTTGCAGCTGATCGCCAACCACGCCATGTCCATTTTTGTTTTCGCTCATGACCGCATGAGCAATTCCGACTGCCATTCGGCATCACTCCTATGTTTAGAATAGTCCGCTGTTCAGTTCAAACACAGCGGCTTCAATCATCGCGTCAAGGCTCTCCGCGTCCAGCTTGAAGCCCTTGTCCGCAAGAAATTCAGGACATATGTTTTCTTTTCCTCGCCCCTGCCGCTTCCCGCGTAAAGCTGCTCGGCAGCGGAAACCGCGATCTTGATCCATCCGTTGATGGACTGCTGCTGTTCAACCGTGGACTTGCTCTTGATATACGGAATCAGGATGTAGACCACGACAGCGCCCATCAGCGCGAACAGAGCCTTTACAATAGGTGTAATATCAAACATTGTTTTCTCCCTTTCTGCTTAATCGTTATGTGTGCCGATCCCCAAC
>HF985501.1 GCA_000432015.1 Clostridium sp. CAG:1024
CTAAGGCTTAAACAGGATGTGCCAAATCTCTATGACCTTATGACCGCGCCTGATGGCGATACGAGTGTGTTTAATGCCTGCCTGCAATCCGTAGAGGGCTGCAAGAACATCACAGCAATTCGCGGAAATATTCAACTATCCGCTGCCGATTTGATGTTCAACAGACAGGGACGCGAGTTTATCATCAAAGAACGGCTTGAAGCACACAAGAGCGGATTCGATGTAGTTATCATGGACACGCCGCCCGCGTTGGGTGTACTGACGGTAAATGCTTTGACAAGCGCGAATACTGTCGTTGTACCGATAAGCCCTGATGGATATTCCTTGCAGGGCTTCTATCAGCTCAATGAGAACATCCGGCTAATCAAGAAGTATTCAAACCCACAGCTAAAAATCGGAGGCATTCTCGTCACAAGATATGTGCCAAACACTATTGTGAGCAGAGAAATCAAAGAAATCGCGCAGGAGTACGCGGAAATGGCTGGCACGAAAGTGTATAAGTCAGTTATCCGTCAGACCGTGTTGGTGAGCGAAAGCATCAGCGCACAGCAGGGCGTTGTTCTGTTTGCACCGAACAGCACCGCGGCGCAGGACTATCGGGCGTTTGCAAGGGAAATCAAGCGCGAAGAACTGATGAAGGGAGGTATTGAGTATGGCAACGAAGAAAGCGGACTTCCGGCAAAGCACCGCCGCAATGTTCCTGACCTTGAAAGATGAGCAGAATGAGCCAAGCAATAGCGGAATCAACATTCCCGATGGCGCAGAATATGTGCAGGAAATCCCGATCTCCGAAATAAGCGAATTCCCCGACCATCCCTTCAAAGTGCGGCAGGACGAGGCAATGTTGAATATGACGGAGAGTATTCGTGAAAACGGTGTACGCCAGCCTGCAATCGTGCGTCCCATGCCGGACGGCGGGTATCAAATGCTATCGGGACATAGACGTAAAGCGGCTTGTATGGCAATCGGTAAGCTGACTATTCCTGCTGTTGTACGCGAAATGAGCGATGATGAAGCCATTATCTGCATGGTGGAAGCCAATCATCAGCG
>HF985502.1:0-5291 GCA_000432015.1 Clostridium sp. CAG:1024
GCGCCCGGGCCGCAGCCGTTTTGTCGTCTGCGTCACTTAACGGGGTACCAGCCGTCCGCCGTGACGCCCGCCTTCACGACCTCGTCCATCTTGGCCATGTCCTCGGGATCGTCGTTCGGTTCATGTTTCCATGCCGTGACGTCCGTGCCGTCCTTCATGGAGAGCTTATCGTACATTTTCAGCGGTTTAGAAAGCTTCCATGTGACGCTCTCGCCGTCCTCAAATACCACGCAGACCTCAAAGGCTGCGCCGCTCGGACGGATGATGAAGATGTTTTTCTCATAGTTGTCCCCATCGGCGTCCTTGTCCTTCCAGCCCTTCCCGACAACGCTCGCGCCCTTGTCGCCGCCGACAGCGTAGATATAGACCTCGTTGATGGTCTTGCCCGTCTTATTCTTGATGTTCAGAGCGAGGTTTTCGTACTCGCCGGCAGCAGCGTCCGCCGCAACGTCGGACGAATCGGCTTCGTCGCCTTCTGGAGCGGGCACGCAGATCTTTGCCAGCTCCGCGCGCGCGGCCTCTACGGCGGCTGTATCGCCCGCCGGCGCGCCGTCATACACGGGGTACCACTGGTCAATAACGTGGCCCTTTGCGAGCGACTCCGCCAGGTATTGCAGCGGATCGGGATCGCCGTCGTCATACTTCACCTTGATGTCGTACTTGTCCTCGGCGTTCTTCAGCGAGATCTCATTGGGCAGATTGCCATCGCCGTCCGGCTTGAACCAGTCTTCGATCGGATAGCTGATGTCGGCGCCGTCGTCAAACTTCACATACAGCTCGTAGTGATCGGCATGCGGACGGATAAAGCACTTGTACAGATACATGCCGCCGTCCTTTGCTTTGCCGGGCATGAGGGACGCCATCTTCTCGCCGTCCTTTGTGTAGAGATAGTCGATCAGGTTGTTGTATGCGTTCGGGTCGCCGCCCTTTTCAAAGAAGCGGCAGTCCACGATGTTCTTGCCGGTCTTATTCTTAATCTCAATGGGGAGCAGCTCATATCCGGGATACACATTATCGGAAGTCTTGCCGATGGCAACCAGTGCGTCCATTGCCGCCTGATCCTCGGCGTCGTCCTCCAGCTCGATCTTCCAGCCGTCCGGGTCGATGCCGTCCTTCATGGAGATTTTGTAGTGCATCTCGAGCTTGCCCAGCTGCTTCTTCGCCTCGGAGCCGTCCGCGAAGACGACTGCAAGCTCCATCTCCGCGCCCGCTTCACGGACGATATAGACGTTTTTCTCATAATTGTCGCCGTCAGCGTCCTTGTCCGGCCAGCCTGGCGCAACGATGCTGTTGCCCTTTTCACCGCCGACGGGATAGATGTATACCTCGTCGATGGTCATGCCTGTCTTGTTCTTGAGATTCAGTCCGAGAGCCGCATATGCGGGCTCCGTTTCCTCGACTGCCGCCGGTTCGGGAGCCGGTTCGGTCATCTCTGTCTCGGTCGAAGCCGCCGGCTCCGGTGCGACCGGTTCTGCCGGGATCGTCGTACATGCGATGGCGCTGAACGCCATCAACAGCGCGAGAGCGAGGGGAATTAGTTTTTTCATACTGTGCCTCCTCATCATAATTGTTTTTATCCAACTCTGCCGCAGGGGACAGGTTGATCCGCTATTCAAGATGGCAGACGATCCTTCCGTCCGCCTCTAATTCAAATCGAATGCCGTTGTGTGTGCTTCCCTTCAGCATCGCCATGGGACGGTTCTCCGTACAGAGCACATGCGGCGTCAGCCTTTGCAGCATGGATACGACGTCTGCGCTCGGTCGCTCTTTTTTTGCAGTCGGACTGTTTTCACAGGAAATCACCGCGTACTGCGGCGAAAGCCTCCTGAGCAGCGGCTCCGTCATGGATTTCGCGTCCCCATGATGCGGAAGCTTGAGAATGTCGCAGGGGGGAAGCCCCTCCCCCTCCCAGTCAGCGGCATACCGATCGCCCGTGAGCAATATGCTCCGTCCCCCATAGCTGAAGCGCAGCATCAGGCTCGACAGATTCCGCTCTTCGGCGACCTCGGCGCAGAGCGTCTCGTCCACGGAGCTGCCCCCGTAAAGCGCTTCAAACACCAGCCGCTGGCGGTCGATGACCTCGACCCGCGGCATATACGCCGTCATGCCGAGCGCTCCTGTCAGCATCTGTTCTCCGGGATGGATCGATTCGACCCGCGTTCCCCTCTCGTAGGCCGCGTCCCTGAGCTCGAGCAGGATGCTCAGCATATGCCTGAGCCCGTTCGGCCGCTTCTTTGTGGAAACGAAGGATCGACAGACGCGATTGGCAGTCTCCGGCGGCGGGAGCAGCATCTCGAGCCGCTCCGTGGGAATGGCGCGCAGGATCCGGGCCGCGCCGCCTATGTGGTCGATGTGGGGATGGGTCAGTATCATCCGATCCAGTCGGTTCACACGTCGTGCGGTCAGATAATCAAGCGCATCCTTCCTAAGCGAGCCTTCGCGGGATTCCACATACGGACGGCCGGCGTCCACGAGCACCGTGTATTCCGCGCCGCCCTCCCGGTGTTCCCGGAGCAGCACGGCGTCGCCGTCGCCCACATTGCAAAAGAATATCTCCAGCATCGTTCAGCCGTCGCGCCGGGATGGGCGCACCCTCGTCGTTTCCCGCGTCTTCTGCTTCCGGCGTTCGCGCCGGATCACCAGCGCGGCTGGGACGCCGCCCGACAACACGGAAACAATCCCCGGCAATCCAAGAATGGCCATGAACATGCCGTAATCGGTTTTCGCGTCCGACCAGTCGATAAGAAACAGTTCAAATATCATCGCCCCGGCAAGGAACACGGCCATCCATGCATACGCACCGGTCACGACCTCTTTCTTCTTGCCCGGCAGGAGCAGGAAAAGCAGGCACAGCGCGCTCCCGGCCAAGGCGGGAAGCAGATATTCCGCCGCATTTCTCACCCACGCCGCTCTTTCGGAAAGCGCGGCCTCCAAGGGGTCGAGCAGAATGAGGTACGACGCGCCGTAGATGAGGAGGAACAGAATCGCCAGCAAAAACGCATACAGCAGCGATGCGCTCTTGGGCTTCCCGTTCTCCTCAAAAAACAGGTGTCGCAGAAAACCGTCCAGCTTGCGCTGGAATTTCGATCGCTTCATTGTCGTACTCCGTCGTGCGCCGAAGGGGAAGACTCCCACAGGCCGCCCGGCCGGTCTGCGGGGCATTGGATTGCAAAGAAACCGTCGGTTGTCAGCGGGTGCTGTTCCAGAGGTTCCAATACGCTTTCACATTCGGGTAATTCCGGTAGATCTCCGAATAGTCCGGAGCGCGAAGGTTGACCTCCTCATAGGAAATGCCGGACTTCTGATATGGCACGTCGTCGCGTACCGACCAATGTCCGAGCTTGTCGAACACGTTGTAGCAGCCGCTCTTGCCGTCTTCCCCGCCCATCATATACTTGATGAACAGGCGGGCGCCCGCCGGGTTGTCGCAGCCGCTGACCACATAGGAGTATGCGGCCGCGTCCTGCGCGGTGTAGGGCTGAAGACCCGTGACCCAGGCGATATCCAAGCCGCTCTCGCCCATGGACCGCTTCGAGTTGTCCAGCTTGGATGCGGACGTGAGGCCCAGCGTCGGTCCGTTTACGGAATCATGCACGGCCTCAACGACCGCGTCGCCATCTGCCAGCGGCGTAATGGTCATCTGCGAGAATCGCCAGAACAGCTCGATGCTCGCGTTGTTTTCCGGTAGCTCCATGAGTCCCGGGGCGTTTTGAAGATGCTCATGGTACGTGAACACCAGATCCTTGCCGTACTGCCGCTTGTACTGCTCGGCCATCGCATCGCCGTCCACGAAGAGCTGCCCCCACAATGCGGCGTAGGACGGCCCCGTGATGTCCTTGGAGTAAATCGTCCAGTACTGCGTGTTGTTTCCGGCCGCGTCCTTGTAGGACTGGGTCTCCTCGTTGTACCCGTCCACGATGTTCCACCAGCTCTCGATCGGAACCTCATCATACATTCTGGAGTTGTAGAACCACGGGTTGAACGTGGAGTAGAGCGGCAGACCAAACTGCAGCATGTCTTCGCTGATGTGGGCGCAAATGTCCGCGGGATAGAACGGCTTGACGATCCCCCACTGCACGAACTCATTGTAAACCTCTCCGGAGGCGTCTTTGACAATGAGCACGTCCGCCATGGGGTTGCCGCTTTGGGCCTCCATCTCGATCTTTGGCATGACCGTGTTCGTATCACAGGAGATGTACTCAAACTTCAGATCCGGATACTCGTCCCTGATATATTTGCGGGCGGTATCCGCGTCTGCCGTGGTGGCATAGATGGTGATGGTGCCGCCCTCGGCCTTTGCCATCTCGTACAGCTCATCCATGGACATGTGGTTCCAGTCGATGCCATCCTCGCCGATGATATCGATGGCCTCCACGCCGGTGACGACCTCGCCCGTCTTGCCCGCGGCGGCTCCCCCCGCATCGTCGGTTTTCCCGCACGCGGTCAGGGAAACGAGCATACACAGCGCAATCAATACAGCAACGATCTTTTTCACGGGATGTGTTCTCCTTTCATGTCCTTGTGTTCGCAATCCGGTTCCGATGCTGGCTCCGCAGCTTCAGTCTTCGGCGCCCGCCTTGTGCTTCGTCTTGGCATACTTGATGAGACGTCCTGTCTCCTTATTATATACGTTCATGCGGCCCGGATGCAAAACCACATATACGTTCTGGTTCATGTCGTATTCCACAAGGCCGACCTGGATGGCAAGGAATTCCGTGTCGCCCACGGTCAGGCTTACGAGCGTCTCGCTGCCCGCCGGCTGGTTGGCATAGACCTGTGCGTGGACGGTATTGTTGTGATGCGGATCCTCCGCATAGATGTCCACCATTTCGGGACGGAGGCCCAGCACACAGTCGAACTCCCGATCCGCGGGGATCTCCTCGTCGAGCTTTATGGTCCTCTTCGGATATGCATATTCGCCGAACGCGCTCTTGACGCGAAGCGTCTCGCCGTCGAAGCAGCCCTTTGCCTCGATGAAGTTGATGCGCGGGTTCCCGATAAAGTCCGCTGCCTGCAGATCAATCGGATTGGTATACAGATCAAGCGGCGTGCCGATCTGGGAAATCTCTCCCTCTTTGAACAGGGCGATCTTCGTGGACATGGTCAGCGCCTCCACCTGATCGTGGGTCACATAAATGATGGTGGTGCCGGTCTCGCGGTGGAGCCGCTTGAGTTCCGCGCGCATATCGATACGCAGCCGGGCGTCCAGGTTGGAAAGCGGCTCGTCCAAAAGCAGGAGCTTGGGGCTGGAGGCGATGGCCCGGGCGATGGCAACGCGCTGCTGCTGGCCG
>HF985502.1:5320-9970 GCA_000432015.1 Clostridium sp. CAG:1024
TCGCTCGGATAACGATCCCGATACTCCTCGATCCGCATGGTTCTGAGGGCGCGCATGACCGTCTCCTCGACCTCCTTCTTCTTTATCTTTTTGATCTTCAACCCGAACGCCACGTTTTCAAAAACGGTCATGTGCGGCCAGAGGGCGTAGCTTTGGAACACCAGGTTGAGTCCCCGCTTGCTCGGCGCCTCAAAGAAGGCCGTCTCCGCATCGATCACTACGCGGTCGTCGATCGTCATCGTGCCGTGTTGGGCCTGCTCCAAGCCGGAGATGACTCGAAGCGTGGTTGTTTTGCCGCAGCCGGACGGCCCCAGCAGCGTCATAAAGTCGCCGTCCTCAATGGTCAGGTTGATATCCCGCAGGACATGGTTTTCTCCGTAATACTTATCGATGTGGCTCAACTGAATTTTGCTCATGGCTGATTTTCCTTTCTTGCACTCAAGACTGGTCACATGCTCTTGCTCACATTGCCGCCGAACCGATCCGCGATCCGGTTCGTGACAAGGATGAACACGATGATGACAATACAGATGGCGTCCGCCACCTGCGGCATCGCTTCCTTCGAATAGTCGAAGGCTAAGAAGGACAGTGTGTAGTTCTTCGGCGTCATCAGGATGGCGATCAAATCCAGCTCCTTGGCGATGCTGATAAACGAGAGCAGGAAGCCCGACAGGAAGCCGTTCTTCGCCAGAGGGATCACGATGCTGCCGATGCGCCTCCAGAAGCCGGCGCCGTTGACGGTCGCAGCCTCCTCAAGCTCGACGGAGATCTGCATCATGTTCGATGAGCCGGAGCGGCTGGCAAAGGGGAAGTGCTTTACGATGGACACCAGCAGTATCAGCAGGAACGTGCCGTACAGCGAGGGGATGAGTCCTCCCAATCTCGGCTGGCTGAACATGGAGAAGTAGATGGCCGAGAACGCGACGCCGGGCATCAGGTACGGAATAAATATGAGCTGCTCGACCGCATTGCCGTACCACTTGCCACGGCCGCGGGTCGTGATATATCCGAAGAACTGGCCGAAAACGGCGGTGATCAGCGAACCGATCAGCGATAGCTTCACGGTGTTGCCGAGCGCTCTGCTGAATTCGGAATTCCGGAACAGACCGTTCTGCGCAAAGCCCGGGTTCGGGGCGTTCTGCAGCTCGCCGATCCATGCGTACAGCGTGAGGTTGTTCGCGCCGTAACCGCCGCCTGGGATAACCTGGAACGATTCCATGACGAGAAAGAACACGGGCATGACCATGGCTACGATCAGGAACACGGCGATGATCACCAGCATGGGCCACTTGGCGCCGCCCAGCGGGATGAGATTGCTCCGCGTCCCCTTGCCGCCGATGGTCGCGTAGGATTTGCGCGTGCCGATGAGCCTCTGGTTCACCACAATGGTGCCGGCCGCCAGCAGGATCATGAGCAGCGACATGGCATAGCCCGTGCCCTTGGGACTGCTGTTGATGAAATCCTTCATGCGGGTGGCCAGTACATAGAAGGGCGTGCCGTCCGGGTTGTTGCCGCCCAGGCGAGCCGCTACGCCGTATGTACCGATGGACTTGCTGATGGTCATGATTGTGGCCGACAGGATGGCGGGAAGGATAAGCGGAAGCGTAATGCTTTTGAGGATCTGGGTCCGGCTCGCGCCTTGGATCTCGCCCATCTCCTCAAGCTCTGAGTTGATGGAGCGCAGCGCGCCGGAAGCCATGATATAGGAAAAGGCGTAGTAGTGCATGACCATGACGATGATGATCGGCACAAAGCCGGAGGCCAACGTGTCGGGAACCGGTATGCCAAGGCTGGATAAAACGCCGTTGCCGCCCATGCTCGGGTTGCGGAATACGGTCATCCACGACAGCGCCTTGCACCACGAGGGAATCATGTAGGGGATCAGGATCAGCGCGGAAAGAAGCCTCTTTCCCGGAATGTCCGTGCGAACCATGAGCCACGCCATCAAAGCGCCCAGCGGCACGGAGATGACCGTAACGAACGCGCCGATGATCAGGGAGTTACGCAGCGGCACCCAGAGAATCGTTTCGGTCAGCGGGCTCGCCAGCAGATACTTCCAATACCAAAGCGTGTAATCGCCAATGCTTGCGCCCGGGATGCTGCGAAGCTCGGATTTGGCTACCACGAAGGTATTCTGCACCATCGCCAGCAGCGGGATGACGATCAGCGCGAACAGCAGGATCAACGTGAACATGACGATCACGTTGAAAGGGTTGCCGACCAAATTTCGGAATTGATTCTTGAACCGTTCCCGAGTCATCGGGGGACGTGTCCAACCTTTTTTTGCCATCTTCAGACCTCCTTGCAGATATGTTGCAGCGATGCTGCGACGACTCGGTGCTTATGGGATCGGAGCCGTTGCCGGATGCGAATGATGCGGGCGGCGTTCGATTACTGCTCCGCCCGCTCCCGCTTCAATATGGTGTAAACATCATAGATATCGGTAATCTGATAGTCTGGCGCGACGTCGAATTCGCCAATGTCCTTCTGCGGCGTCAGGAAGGAATTGATCTTGAACACACGTCCGAAGCCTGCGCGCCTCGGCCCTACGACATCGCGCGAAAGCGTATCTCCGACGAAGGCGCATTCCGAGGGCTCGAGGTCGATTTGAGCACAGGCGATGCGGAAAATGTTCAGATGCGGCTTTCGGTAGCCCACGATGGAGGAGAGTGTGATTTCATCGAAATACTGCCGCACGCCGTACTGCGTAAGCGTGGAGAACACCTGAAACAGGCTTGCGGTATTGCTGACAACCGTCACGCGCAGCCCGAGATCCTCCTTCAGCCCCTTGAGCATCTCGGCGGCATGCGCGCGCAGGGAGCGGTTATAGAATGTCGTTTCCCACATATGCGCGATCTCTTCGCTGATATCGGCAATCTTCCGCTTGTCCACAGGGATGTCCTTAAAGCCCCAGTCACACCAAATCTCCTCCGGCTTCTGCTCGATTAGCGTGCGCTCGGACTGTCTTTTGTACGCCTGGATGCCCGCGCCCACGATCGCCCAAAGATCCTCGGCTCCGTAGGGAACCTCAATCTGATGCTTTTGTAAAATGTCGTACAGCGCATACGCGGTCGCACGGTCGTTCTTCTCATCCGAATATAAATCTTCCAGCGTACCGCCCATATCAAACATAACAGCCTTGATCATATTGCCTCCCGGTGTGCGATTTTGCGATTTGTCGAATACAAAAATATGTTGTTTTCATGTTTACGCAAACGTTTTCGTTTGCATAACTCATTGTACTCCCTAAGCTTTGAAATTGTCAATACGCTTTGCCGTATTTTTATTCCCGGATTTCAAATTTTATTTTTATTTCTGCCGCGAATCTGCATTTCTGCTCAAAAGCGTCGTTGTTTTTGCCCGTTTTTACCTGCAGCCGCCGTCCGTTCGTAAACCTTTACGCTCCCATCGGCCGCTACTTTTACAGCGCGCGCAGCTGCACTGGGACGGACAGGCGTCTGGCGTTTGTGTGTCTGCATTTTGTTCGTTTATCAGCTGTTCTTAGGGGCTTTCGTCAGGAGCAGCTTGCCGGATCCGGCCATTGTCAAAGAGATGCGCAAGTCCATAGCAAGCATACATACCCGGAACGACATACCTTTGCCTCCTTCCGAAGTATCCTCTTGTCCGACCTCCTCCACGCTATGCGGATACGCCCGCCCAAGACGGTGCTACCATGCGGACGTGCGCTTTTGAAGTCCTGGCTTCGCATGGATCGGCAACAAGTTCATGAACGCCGCGCTTTCGCCGCTTCGCCCGCCGCCCTGCGGCGCTTCCCTGCGGCAAGGCCCCCGGCGCGGCCGGTTTTCAGCCGTGCAGAAAGAAAAATCCTGAAGGTGCAGCAATGCCCGCAATTCTCCCTTGCTTTTTTCTTGCTTTTGTGTTATACAAAAAATAATGAGTTTTCCATTTAATGTATTATTGTTTCTGTAAAATGTAAGCGCTTTCTTTTTTAGACAGGGAGTGTTGCCCTATGGACGAGCCAACCATATATGATGTATCCCGGCTTTCCGGCGTTTCCACAGCCACGGTCTCCAGAGCATTCACCACGCCGGAGCGGGTAAAGGAGGCCACCCGCACCTGGGTCTATGCCGCAGCGGAGGAACTGCATTACCGCCCCAGCGCCATTGCCCGCGCGATGGCTCGGCAGCAGACGGACAAGATCGCTTTCCTCATCTGCAAGGAGGGGGCGACGATTCTGGACGCCTTCTACGCCGGCATCTGCGAGGGCGTGATGCGCCGGGTCAACGGCACAGCCTATCATCTGCTGATCTCTACCGCAGAGGAGTGGGCGCATACGTCCCAGCGCAAGCAGATCGACGGGGTCATTCTGGCGGGAAACGCCAATGCCTCTCTGATCTCCGAGTTTCAGCGTCAGAACGTCCGAGTCGTTCTCGTCAACACCCGGGCGGAGGGCTTCGATCTCCCCTGCGTCACCGCCGACGATGCCGATGGCGTTTACCAGATCGTCGATCACCTGCTTGCGGGCGGGCATGCCCGCATCGCCATGCTGGTCGGACGCTTTTCTCCCTATATCACCAGCACGCGGCACAACGCCTTCCTTGCCGCCATGCAGGAGCGGGGGCTTCCGGTGGACGCTTCAAGCGTCATGATATGCGACCGGGATATCCAGAGCGCCACCAACGCCGCGCT
>HF985502.1:9995-11372 GCA_000432015.1 Clostridium sp. CAG:1024
CTGCTGAACCGGCCGGATCGACCCTCCGCAGTCTTCGCGTTCAACGATGAACTGGCGGCGGGCGTTCTCAAAGCAGCCCGACGGCTGGGCCTGCGGGTGCCGGAGGATCTGGCTGTGGTCGGCTTTGACGATTCCGCCATATGCCCCATGCTGGAGCCGGAGCTCAGCTCCGTCCATATAGACTGCCGCCGGATGGGCGAGCTATGCATGGAGCAGATGTCCGCGCTGCTGAACGGCTCGGAGGAGCCGCCGCGGCTGACGGTGGTGCCTGTGGCGCTGCAAGCCCGCGCCTCGTCCGACGTGAAGCAAGCAAAAGGGGTCCTCTGAAAACTGCCCTTTGGGCTTTGCTCGAGGTATGCCCCGGCAATGTGTTCGAAAATTCCGCAATAAGGAGGCGCTCTTGTGAAACAGAAAAAGGCCCTAGGATCCGCTGCAAAGGTGATCGTATGTGCGATTCTGCTGTTTGTGACGCTGTTTCCCATCTACTGGTTGGTTGCCCTCGCCATCCGTCCCACCAGTGAGATGACGGGCCACATCTCGATCATTCCCCATTCGCTGACCGGCAGCCATTTCATCCAGCTGTTTGCCAACCGCGGCTTCGGCGCCACCATTGTCAACAGTCTGCAAACCACGCTGGGCTCGCTGGTGATTTCCCTGACGGTGGGCATCTGCGCGGCTTACGTCCTTGCTAGGCGCCGTTTTCGGTTCGGTATCAAAAAGCCTGTGACCTACTGGATTCTGCTGGTTCGCGTCCTGCCCCCGGTGGCCTTTACCATCCCGCTGTACACCATGTTCAGCAAGCTCGGCATCCTCAATACCAAGATTCCGGTGCTGATGGCCTGCGTGCTTATCAACGTGCCGCTGATCATCTGGTTCCTCATCGGCTTCTTTCATGATCTTCCGGAGGAGGTCGAGGAAAGCGCCAAGGTGGACGGCGCTTCGGAATGGCAGCTGTTCCGCAAGATCGTGCTGCCGCTGGTCGCGCCCGGCATTGCCGCGGTGGCCATGCTGAGCTTCATGTACGCCTGGAATGAATACACCTACACCGTAATCTTCACCAGAACCCCCGCCAACAACACCGTTCCTCTGGCCCTCTCCCTTCTGAACACGGAGGACAACCTTACAAACTTCGGTCTGGTCGCCAGCGGCGGCGTGGTCTCCGTCATCCCCATCACCCTGTTTGTGATCTTTGCGCAGAACTACTTGATTTCCGGACTTTCAAGCGGCGCTGTCAAAGAGTAGCAAATACACGCACCAACAAATTAAGACAAGGAGGAACACAAGATGAAAAAAGCACTGTCCCTGATCCTGACGCTTATCATGCTCCTGTCCCTAGTTGCCTGCACCGGCGGCAACGCACCGACTCCTTCCGGCGGC
>HF985503.1 GCA_000432015.1 Clostridium sp. CAG:1024
TCTTCAAGAAAAGAAATCGTCCTTTACCAAGAAATAACCGTTTCCCAGCCCTGCCGCACCTCGCCGTGATGCGCTTGACTTGAGAATTCACATGAAAAATAGCCGTTTACATATACATATATGAATATATGTGTTACTATAATCGTGCATGGTTCCATTCAGGGTTTTTTAGCATATCAAAAGAGGAGGATCAAGTTTTGAAAAGAGGACTCTCGTTATTGCTTGTCGTTCTGATGCTGTGTCCCTTGTTCGTCGCATGCATGACAAGCCCTGCTACATCGGAAGCAGAAGACAAAATCCCAGCCGCTGCCGAGGCCGTCGCTGTCCCCGTGGTTGAGACCCCTGCCGCGGAGTCCGTTTCTGAGCTCGCTGTACATCGCGACAGCTTTGAAATCAACGAAAAGTATTTGGATTACCGCTATCAGATCTCGCTGGACGCAACCTGTGAGTCTCTTGATGCGGCGCTCGCCGTGATTGGCTGCGAGGCTGTTCTCGGAAAGAGCGGCGCCGTCGAGACCTCCGATCTGATGTGGGCGTGCATCGCCGCAGCCGGGCTGACGGAGCTTGCTTTGACCTATTCGGAGGAAAAGGCCGATGCACGCCTTGCGCACTACGGACTTGCTGCTGTCGGGAATGCCGCGCTATTTGCCTGCGCTTTGGACGCCGGGCTGCTTAGCGCAGCAGAAGCGAACGCACTGCTCGCCAAGGACGTGCCGACGAGGGAGGACATCGTCAATCTGTTCTCCGTCGCCATCGAGTTGGGCGGCAAAGGCAGAAACTACCTCGGGTATTCCGATGACGCGGACATTGTTGCGCGAATCTATAATAGGTGGGAAAGCATCGCACGCTATGATGACGCCGAACTCAGCGAAGTTGGCCTTCAAATGCTGCTTCAGCGGATTACGACGGGGTACAACCTGCAATTTGACGGATATCAGTCGCATTTTCTTCCGGAGCTCACCATACGCTACGGTCAGGATGACATTCAGCATGCCGCGCAGTTCATCGCGCTGTTGAACAGCGAGGACATGCTGGTAAAGTTGCAGATCGTTCCGAAAATCTCCGTATACGAGTATATGCTCGAATGGGGACCCATCCCGGAGGCAACGCTGTACTATGAGGTCAAGCCGGTCGGAGACAGGTGGTTTGTGTACGCCTTTGAATACGATGTGCAGATGGAGTTCACCTCCCGCGAGGAAATGCTCCGATTCAACAGCATCGTGCTTTCGTATGCGAAAAAGAACGAGGGCAATGAGGATGGGAAGGGACTGATTTACGCCTCCTGGTGGCAGCCGCTCTATACGACCGATGAGAACAACGACATGCCAGAGGGCAACAAGGAATACAAACGCATCGGCGAAGCAGTCGTCACAAACGGCAGCGGCTATTCCGTACATTCCGGTATTCTGGCTGAAGACATCGACCGCGTCAGAGAGCAGACAACCGCCCTGAATGCAAACTGCGTGTGCGAGCCGATTGAGGTCTGGGGCGACGCCGCTTTTTATCGGTATCTTACCGGCGAAGACTATCAATGATGCATCTGTGAACCATGCATGATGGAGGCTGCGCTTCGGCGCAGCCTTTGTCGATTGCCGCGAACCGTCCGTTTTTTCGTTCCTTGTGCAGAACGTGCGGGAAACCGCCTTTTCTCAAAATAGCATCCTCCCCCGCAATGTCTTTTGTTTCTTTTCTTCAAGAAAAGGATTCCCTTTAAAAGAAAACATCCAGCTAAAAAGCCTGCCTGCCGAAACTCGTTTGCATGAACTCCGTTATAAGAGGCGATACTATGCCCGAGGTGATTTAGAAATCATGGAAAACAAGGAAACTTTCGGCAATAGATCCAGAGATTTTTTGAAGCAGCAGGGCTTTTATATCGTGCTCGCACTGTGCCTTCTGATCGTGGGCGTGGCGATCGCGCTGACCGCGCTGCCGCGCGAAGAGGCGCAGCAGCCCGCGCCGACCCCGCAGCAGCAGGCCGCGGAAGTCCGTCAGTCTACGGACGAGCGACTCAAGCCGCAAACGACCGTTCTCCCGACCCAGAGTCCCACGCCCGCGCCCACCGCGACGCTTGCGCCCGAGCCGACGGCAAAGCCGACCTCCGGCGGCGTCCGGCCCGCGGTCAAGGGGCAGGCGCCCGTGGAAGGCGAGGTCATTTGGAACTACGCCATGAACCAGCTCTTATATTCGGTCACGCTGGACCAGTGGACGACCCATGCAGGTATTGACATCTCCTGCGACAAGGGTACGGAGGTCAAGGCCGCGCTTGCTGGCACGGTCAAGCAGGTATACGAGGACGACGCGCTCGGCACAGTCGTCACGATCGAGCACACGAACAACCGTCTGAGTCTCTACGCAAACCTTGACCGCAGCGTCCCCGTGAGCGAGGGAAAAAAGGTCAATGCGGGCGAAAAGATCGGCACGGTCGGCGACACCGCGATCTCGGAATGCGGCGCGCTCCCGCACTTGCATTTCGGCTTCTTCGTGGACGGCAAGCCCGTCGATCCAATGGAGCATGTGACTATTCCGCATTAACGACGCGGCCCGCCCTTCTTTTCTTTTTAGAAAGAAAAAAACGGTCGGC
>HF985504.1:0-3186 GCA_000432015.1 Clostridium sp. CAG:1024
GCCGTTCCTGAGAAAATACGATATTACTTTCTTATGACCCCCGACCGATCCATCGGGATGATTTTCCCAAAGAGCTTCAGGAACACCAGATCAAAAACGCCCTTGGCAAAATAGCCGATGATCATGCCGGTGATCATTTCCTGCCCGACCGTTCGGTTAAAGATTCCGCCGGCAAACAGCCCAAACACAAGCGACAGCAGGGTGGCAATCAACATGCAGATCAAGATGCCGCCGGCGCCGCCAATACCCCAATGCGTGATGAGGATCAGGCCGATTTGGCCGGCAGCAGCACCCAGAACGATGGAGAAGTTCAGGCCCATACCGCAAAGAACGGGCATGAGCAGCGAAAGGATCAGAACGGAGTTGCGGCAAATTCTCGAAATCGTTTCCTGCAGGACAAAGCTTGCGGATTGTCCGGAAAACGCGATGCTGAAGACGCACAGAACCGCAAAGATGATCGTGACGATGTTTTTCTTGATAATCGCGCCCACTTTTTCGTTCATCTTGCCTTCCCTCCGTCCAGCTTCGTTAATGCGTAAAGAATCATGCCATTGCTCACAATCGTGCGCAAAATCTCGGACAGGCTGCTGTCGGAGAGCATTTCGCTTGCTACCGGCAGAGCAATCGTCAGGATGGACTGATACAGGATAGCGCCGACGACCACGTTCCCGATGGTCGCCCGTTTGGTCGTCGCTCCACCGATCAGGATGGCCGATATCGCGGGGTACGCCATCATGATGGGCGCGTTGTAACGCTGATAAAAACCGAAGCTCTGCGAATAAACAAGAATACCAACCGCGCCCAGCACGGTGGAAAGGATGGTTCCCTGCATCCGTACACGATCGTTGTCGATGCCGATCGCCGCGCCAAACATGGGATTGCTGCCGCTGCTGCTCATCATGATGCCTGCCTTGCTCCTCACGAAAAGCCACATCGCAAGGCACAGCAGCGCAACGAGAAGCAGCGTGCCGCTCGGGATCGTAATGCCAAACACATCAAACGACCAGAGGTTATCCAATATCTTTTCGTAGTTTTCCTCCAGCGTAATGGTGCTCCTTACGCCGCTGCCCATCGCCCAGATGATCTTGCCGTTTTTGAACGGGAGCACCATCCAGGCAATGCACATGAGCGAAATGACCGAAAAGTTCAGGTAATTGCCGACCATCATCTCGGAACCCCGCATCCGATTCAGCAGCAGGCCATAGCCATATCCAGCCGCCAGCGCCATGACGATGGCCATGAGGCAGGCTGCCAGGAAGCCGGCCATGGCCGCAACAGTAATATTGGTTTCGATGGACTGATCCAGCAGCAACCCGACGCCGCGCCTGTCCTCCGACACGAACATGACGCCCTTCTTCAGCGTGGTGAGCGCATCGGACACATGGAACATGCAAAACCGCATGCGGTCAGCATGTCGGCAATGGGCCTGACCCGCTCGCTGTCCCCGCCCAGCAGGCCGATGCTCGTCCTGCCGCTGCCGCCCCCGCCCTGCCGCTGCCGCCGTGGCGGACATGCCCGTTGCCCAGCAGCGAACTGTTGTGCTGCGTGGTCCCGATGATGACGTGGTCGCGGTCCGCAAACTGCAGCAGCTTCGACTCGTGCCCCGCGCCGTTTTGCAACGTCATCACATAGGTCTCTGCTCCAATCAGCCCCCGGTTCGCCTCCAGCGCCGTTATCGTATACATCGATTTCACAAATACGATGACAAGATCCATCCGGCCGAGTCCCTGACTGTTGAGCACGGCTTTGGGATGAAACACCTCATCCCTGTCCTCGTTGGAGACAACAACACCATCGGCACGGATTTTCTCAACTCTGCTTTGATCGACATCGATCAGGAACACGTCGTTTTGCCGGGATAAATACCCCCCAAACAACATTCCCATTGCTCCAGCGCCCAATATTGCAATTCGCATACATGCTCTCCAACCCGTCAGAATTCCGTCGCCAAGTGATAAATAATACATTCGATTGCAGTAATTGCATCATACCAGTAAAATCTTGTTTTGTCAATGCACTATTTTAATGTTTTTGAACAATTTTTTCTTCCCTGCTCTTTTTTGTTCATTCGTTGCGCTTTCCTCCATTGCCATTGCGCTTGTTTTTCGATATACTATAGGCTATAATTCGCAAATGTCATTGGAACAGAACAAGGTGAAAACAGGATGGTGTTACTATGAGTATGCAATTGTGCGAAACGGACAGAGCGATCCTGCAGTCCTACCACTCCGTTGTCGACGGTCTGGCCGAATTCTGGGGGCAAGGCATCGAAATCGTGCTGTATAGCCTTGAGGATTACGACAAGGCTGCCGTGAAGGTTGTCAACGGTCACTACACCGGGCGCAAAGAGGGCGCTCCGCTGACCGATCTCGCGCTGAGCATGCTGCGCCAGATTCAACACAGCGGCGATAACCACAAAAATCTCATCTATGCCAACAAAAGCAAAAGTGGAGCTCCCATCCGCTCGGCGACCCTACCGATTGTAGGAAAGCATGGGACGATCATCGGCCTGCTTTGCATCAATTTTTATCTGGACATTCCTCTGCACCTGTTTTTTAACGGATTGTTCGAAGTGGGTTCGGCGGAAAACCTGCCGAACGAGACGTTCGCCAGCAGCGCGGACGAGTTGATCGAAACCACGCTGGTAAAAGCCCGTGAGGAAGTCTATGCCAACCGCAGCATCCTTTCCTCGAATCGCAACAAGGAAATCATAGCAATCCTGCACGACAGGGATATCTTCCGGCTCAAGAACGCCGTATCCAAGGTTTCGGAAATGCTGGGCATTTCCCGCAATACGGTCTATCTGCATCTGCGCAATCTGCAGAATGAAAAAAAGGGAGATGGGCCTCTCTCCTCATAGTCATCGCATTCCAGCTGCTCGCCGGCGTCCGCCGGCCCAGATCAATCCGCCGCGCAAGCTCGTCGGAACGGCTCTTTGGCCCCCCTGCCGGTTCCCGCGCGCCGTATGATCGGAGCGATACCGGGGCCGACCGTTGATGCGCGCGGCGCTCCCACGGCGCAGGCAGACGCAGGAGCCTTACCACTGTAGTGCGCAGCGCCGCCGCGGGATTTCCGGTCCTGACCCGGTCCTAACCGGCCCTTCTCACCGCAACGGGCGCCTCCCGGAGCCCGCATCTCCCCATCAAAAACCAACCGCCGTTGCGAAAACGGCGGGGGGGGGGGGGG
>HF985504.1:3206-5566 GCA_000432015.1 Clostridium sp. CAG:1024
CGGCATCCCCTCTTCCCGCCCGTGTCCCATGGCATCGGGGATGCATGCGCTCCACCCGATGCACGCGGGTCGAAGGAGTCTTCAGTTCAGCAATTCGCGGACCGCATTGGCGATCTTGGACTCGTCCGGATAAAACGCATCTTCACAGTTGGGTGCAAACGGGACGATCATATCCGGCGCCGCAACGCGCTTCACCGGTTTTTTCAACAGGTCAAAGCCTTTTTCGCAGACCACTGCGCATACCTCTGCTCCAAAGCCGCCCGTCACCGGCGCCTCGTGCACGACCACGAGCCGCCCGGTCTTGCCGACGGAATTTAGGATCAGATCCTCGTCAAGCGGCTTCAGCGTCCTGGGATCAAGCACCTCGGCGTCGATGCCTTCCGCCGCGAGCAGCTCCGCCGCCTTGAGGGAGCGCTGCAGCATCCAGCCCGTCGCAACGATCGTGACATCCTTACCGGCGCGCTTGATATCGCCCTTGCCGATCGGCACGATATAATCGCCGTCCGGCACCTCGCCTTTGAGGGTTTTGTACAGATATTTCTGCTCAAAGAACAACACGGGGTTGTTGCTGCGGATTGCGGCTTTGAGCATGCCCTTGGCATCTGCCGGGGTGGACGGCATCATGATCGCCAGCCCCGGCGCATTGAGAAACGACGCTTCAGGGCTTTGCGAATGGTTAAACGAATACCTGCCGCCACCGCCAAACGCCGTGCGGACGACCAGCGGCACCTTGGTATCGCCGCCAAGAATGTAGCGCATCCTCGGCGCCTGATTGATAATCTGGTCCGCGCAGACATACAGGAAATCCGCGTACATAATCTCCACAACCGGCCGGAAGCCCATCATCGCCGCGCCAACGGCCGAGCCGACGATGGCGATCTCCGAGATAGGCGTGTTTATAACGCGCTCCGCCCCGAATTCCTCAAACAGGCCGGCCGTGACCCCATAGCAACCGCCATAGGCGGCGATATCCTCGCCCAGCAGGTAGACGGAATCGTCACGAATCAGTTCCTCGCGCATTGCGCTCTTGAGCGCCTCCAAATAGGTGAGCTCAGCCATTATTCCTGATCCTCCTTATACAACATGCAGTAGGGGTCGAGCAATTTTTCCGGGTCCGGATACGGGCTCGCCTCCGACACGCGAATCGCATCCGCAATCTCTTCCTCGACGGCGTCCTTGATCGATTTTACTTCCTCCTTGGAGAGTACGCCTACGGCGGTCAGGTACCCCTCGAATTTTGTTACGCAGTCGTCCTGCTGCCAGCGGATAATTTCATTCTGCGTCCGGTACACGTTTTTATCGTTGCCGGAATGGCCGGACCATCTGTACGCGCGCACTTCCACCAGCGACGGGCCCTGTCCGCTGCGGGCGCGTTCCACGGCGTTATACACCGTTTCATATGTCTCCAACACATCGTTTCCATTACAGACGTAGCCCGGAAAGCCATAGGCCTTTGCGCGATCCGCAACGATGTCCAGCTTCAGAATGTCCCGCGTGGGCGTGGACCATGCGTAATGGTTGTTCACCAGGCAGAAAACGATGGGCAAATTGTAGACTGCCGCAAAGTTCATCGACTCGTGCACGGCGCCTTCGTTGCTGGCACCATCGCCCATAATGTTGACTACGACGCTTCCATTTTTCTTCCGTTGGTTGGCATAGGCAACGCCAATGGCGATCGCCTGTGAGGCGCCCAGGATCGGATTTGGCGGCAGGATATGCTTGGGCAGGTCCCCCAGATGCATCAGCCTGGTCCTGCCCTGCGTGTGGCCGCAGTCCTTGGCGTACAGCATGGCCATGACCTCCAGCGTGCTCAGGCCACCCGCAAGAATCGCACCAACATCCCGATACGAAGGAGAAATGTAATCCCCTTCCGAAAGTGCCATCGTGATGCCGACCGATGCGCCCTCTTCGCCCACGCCGGTGTGGACGCTGCCTATGATCCTCTTTTCCTTGTTCAGCTGCGTCGCAACTTCATCAAAACGGCGGGTAAGATACATATACCTGAACATTTGAATCAGTTTTTCGTTGCTGATCTCCATCTGCGATTTCCTCCTTTTTTCCTAAACGTTCCGTTTCCCCCGCAGGCTTGTTCCTATTATAACACATTTTCAAACATTTTCAAACATTTTTGTACGTTTTGAGATAATTTTCTTCAGTCGCCCGTCATGCCAAACAGGAACGGCAGGGACGCCCGCTCCCGACGTCAGGCCGCAGTGGCGGAACCGGGCCGCACCGACAGACCAAGCGGACCGGCGCCCGGCCATCATGCCAGCCCACACGTGCCCACGCAGCCCTGGCCAGGAAGGCACACGCTCCCGACATGAGGCTGCGGCGGCGGAGTGGTGTTATACCGACAGCTC
>HF985505.1:0-20508 GCA_000432015.1 Clostridium sp. CAG:1024
GTTTGCATACCAGGTATCCATCGCAGCGGTGATGTCGGCATCGCCGAAGAACTGACCGCCGTAGACGTAGTTGACCTTAACATCGGTGAGGCCCATTGCAGCTGCTGCCGCATCGACGCCCTGCACGAAGCCGTAGCCGTAACGGATAACAGCGGGAACCGCCATGCCGCCCAGGAAGCCCAGGTTCTTGTAACCCAGCTTCACAGCAGCGTAGCCAGCCATGTAGCCGCAGAGCTCTTCCTGGTAGACCGCGCAGTACACGTTGCTCATGTCAACGTAATCTTCGAGGTTCCAGTTGTCGGGATTGTAGTCATAGGACTCGCCCTTTGCCGCAACAGCGGTCTCGAGCAGGTCGCCCTTGGCAACGTCCAGCGCGATGAACTTCACATCGGGGAACTGCGGAGCAGCCGTGACGATTGCACCACCGAATGCATAACCGGGCATAACGAGCACATTGAAGCCCTCGTCAGCCGCCTTCTCGATCATGGAGACGCGGTCTGCGGTGTTGTCGCCGGCGGGCTTGAAGTACGTGAACTCAATGCCGTTGGCCTCTGCGAAAGCCTTGCAGGCTTCGTAGGTGGTCTGGTTGAAGGACTGGTCCGTGATATCGCCGTAGTCGGTGATCATGGCCACTTTGTAGGTGACGTCCTCAGCCATGGCGGGCTCTCCCGTTGCGGGCGCTTCCGCGGCGGGCTCGGCAGCCGTTGCGGGCGCTTCGGGCTCTTCAACGGCCGCAGGCGTCTGCTGGCAGGCGATGCAGCCAAGCAGCATCATGACAGCTGCGAGAATCGCGATGATTTTCTTCATCTTTAATTCCTCCTTATAATGTTTAGTGCGATCCGCACTAAGTAGTTTGTATTATAACAGAACGGGCAGCAAATGAAAAGTATGTTAGACCGTCTCAAAAAAATATATCCTTTGACAATTTTGCGAAGAAACTGCGAAAACGGAGTGATTTTTTTGTTGACTTCACAGGGTTACTTGTTTATAATACCCCATAGCGTCTTCACTTTAGGAAGTGTCGCACAAGAGGGGAGGGAAATGGGAGAATGGAAATTCGTGTCGGTGAAAACGAATCCCTGGAAAGCGCTCTGAAGCGATTCAAACGCAAGTGCGCCCGTTCCGGCGTCTTGGCTGAGGTTCGTCGTCGTGAACATTATGAAAAGCCGAGCGTTAAGCGCAAGAAGAAGGCAGAGGCTGCCAGAAAGCGCAAGTATTGATCGGCTGCCGAAAACAGAATTGGACAAAAAGAGACTCGTATCCGAACGGAACGCAGTCTCTTTTTCTATACTGCAACGCCGCGCCGAACGCGCCTCTGCAACGGCGATTCGTCATAATCCGCGTGCGCGCCGCATAGCCTTTTGATATGGGAGGGAAGCTCATGCAGTGCAAAACCTCATATTGCGAACTACGGCGCAAAGAGATCATCAATGTTTGCGACGGCGCACGGCTCGGCCCGATCTGTGATCTGGAGCTGGATGTCGGCACGGGAACGCTGCTTGCGCTCATCGTGCCGGGCCCGCCGAGAATGCTCGGGCTTTTACGCAGCGAGGAAGAGCTCGTCATCCCGTTTTGCAGGATCAAGAAGATCGGCGAGGATGTGATCCTTGTCGAACTGGAATCCTCGCCGAACGGGACCCGCCCGGCCATGACCGCGCATAGAAGCGCGCCGCCGTAAATCGGGGAACGCCGAGCGGGCAAGCGCCACTTAACAGAATGTTTTCATCTTGTTTTTTGTGTGTTGTGGTATACTGTATAACAAGATGTAGGGATAAGGAGTAGCGCTTATGAAGTGCAGATACTGTGCAGGCACAGAGAGCAAGGTGATCGACAGCCGCCCGACGGAGGACGGCAGCGCGATTCGCCGCCGCAGAGAGTGCGTGAACTGCGGCAAACGCTTTACGACATACGAAAAAATCGAAGATCTTCCGGTCATGGTCGTCAAGCGCGACGGCCGCCGCGAGCCGTTTGACAGCGAAAAGATCCGCAGCGGCATCCGGAAAGCGTGTGAAAAACGGCCGATCCCGGCAGCGGTGCAGGACAAGCTCGCGGAAGACATTTCCCGCGAGGTATTTAACAGCCTTGCTTCCGAGGTCTCGACCTCGGACATCGGCGAGATCGTTATGCAAAATCTCAAAAAGGTCGATGAGGTCGCTTACGTTCGTTTCGCGTCCGTCTACCGTGAGTTCAAGGACACGGAGACGTTCCTTGCCGAGCTCCAGCGCCTGCTGGACGAAAAATAAGCGATGGAAAAGCAGGCGTTCTTATCGGCGTTTTCCCGTGTGGCGCGCGGCGCGCACTACCATGAAAACGAAGCACATGTCGGCAGTTTTACACTGCCGGCATTTGAATCCCTGCCGTGGCTGGCCCACGGCTTTTCTGCGCGCACCGGCGGGATCAGCACAGGACATCTGGCGTCGCTGAACCTGAGCTTTACGCGGGAGGAAGAACCCCGCGCCGTGACGATGGAAAACTATCGGATCTTCTGCGAGGCTGAAGGGATTCCGGTGGAGAGCATGGTCATGGATACCTATGAGCACGGCACGACCGTGCGCAGCGTTGACCGCCGGGATCGCGGCAAAGGGGATACGCTGCTGCCGTCCCTGCCGCCGTGCGACGGACTTGTGACGGACGACCCCGCGGTCTCGCTCATGACGGGACACGCGGATTGCATGGCCTTTTTCTTTGCGGATCCCGTTAAGCGCGCGATCGGACTTGCACATGCGGGCTGGAGAGGCGCTTTGGCGCGCATCGGCACGGAGGTCGTTCGCATGATGCACGCGTGCTACGGCTGCGAACCCGCAGACTTGATCGCGGGCGTCGGCCCTGCGATCTGTCCGAAGTGCTTTGAAGTGGACGCGGCGCTCGGTGAAACGTTTCAGACGTCCTTTCCCGCAACGGATTGCCTGAGAAGCGGGAAGCCGGGGAAGGCGTATGTCGACCTCTGGCAGATTGCAGCGTGTCAATTCATGGAGGCCGGGGTCCTGCCGGAGCACATCTCTCTTATGGATGTATGCACCGTTGAGGACGTGCGGCTGTTCTCTTATCGCGGCGACGGAGGAAAAACCGGCGGGATGACTGCGTATCTGCGCATTTTGCAGCGCAGCGCCGATTGACAGAAATACACGCGCAAAGTATAATAAAACGGTTACAGTAACTGTGATGAGGAGTAGTGGAACAATGAAACGCAACCATCGAATTTTTGCCGCCGCAGCGCTCCTGCTCGCTGCGATCCTGGCCTTTGCCGGCTGTGCGTCTCTGGTAGCCGCAAACGTGGGCGACCGTGTGATTACCGTGCAGCAGCTCGAGAACGGTTATAAAAACTCTTACAATTATGCTTCGCTTTACGGGCAGGACACGTCCACCGAGGAAGGCCGGTTGGCGTTTTTGAACTTCATGCTGGATTCCATGATCCAGAATGAACTGCTTGCGTATAAGGCGGAGCAGGCCGGCGTCACGCTGACCGATGAGGAGCGTGCCGAAGCGGAAAAGGCCGCAAAAGCATCCTATGACGCGTTCTATCAGGAATATGTGGATTACGCAAAGCAGTCCGGAACGTCCGACGTCCAGGCGTACGCCAATAAAATGCTCGCGGAAGCACTTGCGCAGAACGGCATGACCGTTTCGAAGATCAAGGCGGAGTACCTGCAGGATCAGATCGACAGCCGCATGATTGCCAAGCATAAGGAGCAGCTGCTTGACGGCATCGCTCCGACCGCGGACGAGCTGAAGGCCATGTACGACGAGGAACTTGCAGCGCAGCAAAAGGCGATCAAAGAAGATCCGGCAAGCTATTTCACCTATGAGCTGTATCACAATTACGGCTATGGCTATATGCCGCTGGTCGTGCCGGAGGGACTTGTCCGCGTCCGTCAGATCCTGGTCGAGGACGAGGAAACGGCAAATGAGGTCATGAAAAAACTGGAAGAGGGCAAGGACTTTGAGGTCGTGCTCGCTGAGTACAACACCGACCCCGGCATGAAGAACGAACAGTACGCGGACGGGTATCTTGTCGGCAAAGGCGCAAGCTATATCGATGAATTCCTGAATGCGGCGTTGGCGCTGACGGAGGACGGCGAACTCTCGCCCATCGTGAAATCCGATTCCGGCTATCATATCATCAAGCGGATCCGCGCGGAGGAAGCGCGCGTCATTCCTTATGAAGAAGTGCAGGAGTCTTTCGACAAGCTGGCAACGTCAAACTTTATCTCCAAGTACTATAATGACATCGTGACCGGTTGGATGGAGTCGGACGACGTTGTGCGGCACGAGGACACCTACGCGTCTTTGGCGAAATAAAACGGATCGTTTGCAGCATAATGTAGCGGAGCGCAAGGCGCCCCGCTTTTTTTACGAGCCAATTATGCAACAAATGTGAAATGCATTCAAACGAAATCTGAGACGCTTGCCATTTTTCGGGAGAGCCGCTATATTTAATGAATAGGATAGGAGACGTGTGGAAAATGGCGTATATCGAGCTGAAGAACGTAACGAAGCAATATCGCATGGGCGAGGTCACGATCAATGCGCTGGCAGGTGTGAACTTCACCGTGGAAAAGGGAGAGCTTTGCGTTGTGGTGGGGCCGTCCGGCGCCGGAAAAACGACGCTTTTGAACATTCTCGGCGGCATGGATTCCGCCACAGGCGGCGAAGTCGTTGTGGATGGCGCGCATGTGGAAACCTATTCCCAGCGGCAGCTGACCCTGTACCGCCGCAGCACGGTCGGCTTTGTGTTTCAGTTTTACAACCTCGTGCAGAACCTGACCGCGCGGGAGAACGTCGAGCTTGCGGTGCAGATCTGCGAGCGCCCGCTGGACGTCGATCGCGTTTTGGAACTTGTCGGTCTGGAGGATCGAAAACAGAACTTTCCGGCACAGCTTTCCGGCGGAGAGCAGCAGCGCGTGTCCATTGCGCGGGCGCTTGCCAAAAACCCGAAGCTCATGCTGTGTGATGAGCCGACGGGCGCGCTCGATTATCAGACGGGCAAACAGGTGCTCAAGCTCCTGCAGGATACCTGCAGAAAGCGCGGCATGACGGTCATTATCATTACGCACAACGCCGCGCTCAAGCCCATGGCGGATCGTGTGGTGCAGGTAAAAAACGGCACGATCTCAAAGCATTATCTCAATGAGCATCCGTTTTCCATCGACGAGATCGAGTGGTAAATCGGTCGGACTTTGAACGGCGGTAAAGCGATATGAAGACGAAATACCTTTGGCGGAACCTGTTTCGGGAGATCGCGCGGACGCTCACGCGCTTTCTCTCTATTTTTGCAATCTCCGCAATCGGCGTTTCTTTCTTTACGGGCGTTCGTGCATCCGGCCCGGATATGAAGCTCACGGCGGACGCCTATCTCGACAGGACGCAGCTTGCGGATATCACCGCGCTGTCAACCGCAGGGCTGTCCGAGGACGATATGGACGCAATCCGCGCCATTCCCGGCGTTGCGATGGCGGAGCCAGCGCTCGCGACCGACGCGATGATGCGCGCGGGCGATGCAGAGGGCAAGGAATTCAACATGCATCTGCTCTCCATGCCGTTTCAGGAGGTGGAAGAGCACCCGGCCAAGCTGTCGATCCTGCCGGACTACGGAATCGACCCAAGCGGCGCGCGGATCAATCAGCTGGACGTCGTCGCGGGGCGGCTTCCCGCGGACGATCATGAAATCGCGCTCGATGCAAGGCTTGCCGGACGGCAGGAGCTTGCGATCGGCACGAAGGTGACGCTTACAACGTCGGGCGGAGCGGCGGAAGTATACGTTACGGGCTTTGTGGAGTCGCCGCGGTACATCTCGAACTTCGACCGCGGCACCAGCACGGTCGGCAACGGATCGACCGATGCGTTTGCCTATGTGTCCGGCAACGTGATCGGCAAGCTGGGGCTGCGCCTGCCCATGATGGCCATGTTTGCAACGCGGTACTCCGAGGTGCTGATCCGCGTATCGGGCGCAGAGGAGCTGAACTGCTTTTCGGATGAGTACGATCGCCTCGTTGACGAGGTCGTTCGCAGGATCGAGGCGTATGGAAAGACCACCGATGCAACATGGTATGTCCGGACGCGCACCGATAATCCCGGATACCTCGATTATTCGGAAAACACGGAGCGCATCGCGGCGGTCGGAACGTATTTCCCGCTGATCTTTCTGCTGGTCGCCTTGCTTGTGGCGCTCACCACGATGACGCGCATGGTCGAGGAGCAGCGCATTCAGATGGGAACGCTGAAAGCGCTCGGATACTCGCAGTACCATATTGTGATGCAGTATCTCATGTACGCGATTCTTGCGAGCCTCACGGGGAGCCTCATCGGCGCGCGCATCGGATTCTGGTTGTTTCCCACTGTGATCGGGAACTCCTACGGCATTATGTATCGGCTTCCGAATCTGCAAACGCCGTGCTGGCCTGGCATCGCTACGGCCTCGATTCTTGCGGTCGTGGGCTGCGTGACGGCCGCCGCCGCGCTTGTGAGCTTTTCCGCGCTGCATGAGGTTCCGGCGTCGCTGATGCGGCCGAAAGCGCCCAAGATCGGCAAGCGTGTGTTCCTTGAGCATATCGGCTTTATCTGGAAGAGGATGAGCTTCACGTCCAAGGTGACGGTGCGAAACCTTTTCCGCTACAAAAAGCGCTTTTTCATGAGCGTCATTGGCATTGCGGGCAGCTGCGGCCTGCTGGTGACGGGCTTTGGACTGTCGGATTCGATCTTTGGCATCGTGACCGAGCAGTTCGGGCGGCTTTGGACGATGGATATCCAGGCCTATACCTATGATGCAATGTCCGAAGAGAAGCTCCATGCGCTCGTGGCGGGGGCGGACGGCGGGCTGCTGACCAACGCGGCCTACTGCTATGACCGCGCGGTTTCGGCGGGCGTCTCCGGCAACGTTCACACGGACGCGCATCTGTTCGTCGCCTCGGACGCCGCCGCGCTGCAAAAGACCGTGCATTTGACCGGGGAGGACGGCCAGCCGGTCGATTTGACGGACGACGGCGTGGTCGTCACGCAAAAGCTGGCGTCCATCTACCGCCTGCGGCCGGGCGATACGATCGCGATCGAAAGCGGCGACGAGACATATGAAGCGCCGATCGCGGCCATTGCCGAGAACTATGTGTATCATTATGTGTACTTTACGCCCGCCTGTTACGAGCGCGTCACGGGAGACCGCGCGGAGTACAATGCCGTTTTTGCGAACATCGAGGACTTTTCGGAAGCGAGTGAGACGGAGCAGGCGGAGATTGAGGAAACGCTTGCCAAGAGCTTTTTGCAGGACGAGCGCGTGTACTCGGTGAAGTTTTTAACGGATCTGTATTCGTCGGTGTGGGACAGCCTGAGCGTGCTGAACTATGTGGTCGGCATCCTGATTCTGTCCGCCGCCGCCCTCGCGTTCGTTGTCATGCTGAACCTGACGAACATCAATATCACGGAGCGAAGGCGCGAGCTTGCCACGCTCAAGGTGCTGGGCTTTACGGATCGCGAAATGTATGATTACATTTTCCGCGAAAACAACGCGCTCGCGGTCATCGGCACGCTTGCCGGACTGCTGCTCGGCAAATATCTGCATCGCTTCGTGATCGTGACCTGCGAGGTGGATATGGTCATGTTTGTGCGACAGATCAAGGCGCTGAGCTTTGTGTACAGCGGCGTTCTGTCCATGGCGTTTGCGCTGATTGTGAACATCCTGATGCGGAAAAAGGTGCGCGGCGTCGATATGGTCGAATCCATGAAGAGCGCAGAGTAAATGAATCGCTGGGGTACGGCGTACCCGGAAAGGATCTGACATAAATGAAAAAAGGAACGAGAATTCTCTGCATGGTGCTTGCGGCGCTGTTTCTCCTGAGCGGTGCGGTTTCGATTCTGGCGGCGATGCTATGAGTCGGCGAAGATTTGGAAAGCGCCTGGGCGCGGGACTCCTTGCTGCACTGATACCGCTTTGCGGTGCCGGAACGGCGCTCGCATCGGACGCGGACATTGAGCGCACCGAAACGGTGTACGTCACGGCGGATGCGGAGGGACGGACGGAGTCGGTCCTTTCGAGCGTGTATCTGGTCAATCCGGACGGAAGGGCGACGATCGCGGACAGCAGCAGCCTGACCGGGATCAAGAACATCCTTGCGAACGAAGCGCCGGAGAAAGAGAACGGCGCATGGGTGTTCCAGACCGGCGGCGACGATGTTTCCTATCAGGGAACGGCCGACACGAAGGCGCTGCCCGTCAAAATGTCCGTTCGATATGAACTGGACGGCGTTCCCATGACACCGCAGCAGATTGCGGGGAAGTCGGGAAGAGTCCGCGTAACGGTCGCCTATGAAAACCGCGTCAGGAGCGCGGTGGACGTCAACGGCGAATCGGTCGAATTGTACACGCCGTTTTCCGTCATTACAATCATTACGCTGGACGACGGCTTTCAGCGGGTCGCCGTCGAGAACGCCAAGCTCATGAAGGAGGCCGGCAGTACGACCATCGTCGGGACGACGTTCCCGGGTCTCGCAGCCAATCTGGATACCGAAGCGGAGGATACGCTTTCCGAGAGCTTTTCGTTTGAAGCGAACGTGAAGTCGTTTGCGCTGGAGCCGATCATGGCCGTGGTCGTGCCGGATCTGTTGAACGCGGACGATTTCAAGAGCACGGACGATCTGCGCGATTTTGTGGACGGCGTCGGCGAGCTGAACGACGCGGGCGACAAGCTCACACGCGGCGCGCGATCGCTGAGCGGCGGCGCGAATAAGTTTGCAGCTGCGCTGGAAAGCTACCTTTCCGGCATAGGGACGCTCAAGTCGGTCGCAGATGGGCTGAATGCAGGGATCGGCGCGGCGGATGTTTCCGGGCTCGCGTCCGCGCTGGAGCAGGCCGGCGGGAAGACGGCGCTTGCGGGCGGTAAAGTTGGGGACGCGGCAAAATCCGTTGCCACCGCAAGAGCGAAGCTTGCAGGCCTTGAGGGGCTGACGCCGGAGCAGCAGGCGATCGTCGGCAGCGCGTCCTCCGATCTTTCGAACGCGCTCGCGGCGCTGGAGGAGGCGGGAACCGCAATTTCCGACGCCGGCTCCGCACTGGCGGGCGCGTCCATGCCAGATCTTTCGGGGCTGAAGCAGGGCGTTGCGGGACTCGCGGGCGGGCTTGCGGAGCTCGAAAGCAACGCCGGCGGCATTCAGGACGGCGCCGACGGGCTGCGAAAGGGCGCGGGGCGCCTGCACCGAGGGATCCGAACGTTTTGCAACGACGGACTGAAGGAGCTGGAGAAACAAACCGAGGGCCTGGCCGTATCCGTGGATCGCAAGGAAGCCATGCTGGAGCTGGGCGCTGCATATACGGCGTATTCCGCAGATGATGTGATGAACGGTTCGGTGAAATTTGTTATTACGACCGACAGCATCTATGTGCCGAAAACCGAAGCGCCCGCCGTAACGGAGACGCCGGCGCCGCAGGAAAACGTGGAGGGAGACGAAGCCACGCCGCCGCAAAGCGGAAAGAACGTGGTACGATCCGTGTTTGATCGCTTGGGCGAATGGTTTACACAGCTGTTCGATACCGTTATGGGTCGATAAACAACATCACGATCAAAATTAACAGACCGGAGGCCAACGTCCTCCGGTCTTGTTATTTGCCGTAAGCGTGTATGGATCATTCCCGCCAGGCAGCGGCAGATGCGTCGCTCGGCATACGCCAGTCGCCGCGCGGGGACAGGGAGACGTTGCCGATGCGCGGGCCGTCCGGCATACAGGAGCGCTTGAACTGCTGCGAGAAAAAGCGGCGATAGAAGACGTCGAGCCAATGCGCGATCTCTTCCCGCGAATAAGCGCCCTGGAACGCATAGCTTGCAAGGTGCAGGATCTTGTCCTTCCGGTCGCCGCGCCGCAGCATATGATAGAGGAAAAAGTCGTGCAGTTCATAGGGGCCGACGAGCTCCTCCGTGATCTGCGTGATCTCACCGTCCTTGGCGGGCAGAAGCTCGGGACTGACGGGCGTATCGATAATATCGCGGAGCACCGTCTGGAGCTCGCCGCCCGCGCGGTTCCCGAGAATGGAGAGCATACTGCGCATCAGCGTTTTCGGCACGCCGGCGTTAACGCCGTACATGGACATTTGATCGCCGTTATATGTCGCAAAGCCAAGCGCAAGCTCGGAAAGATCGCCTGTACCGATGACCAGCGCGTTTTCCATGTTCGCAAGATCCATGAGCACCTGCGTGCGTTCGCGCGCCTGCGCATTTTCAAAGGCTGCGTCGGTGAGACCGGGCGCGTGGCCGATGTCCTGCAGATGCCGCTGTACGGCAGGACCGATATCGATCATGCGGCAGGGGACGCCGAGCGCGTCGCACAGCCGCTCCGCATTGTTCTTTGTGCGGTTCGACGTGCCGAAGCAGGGCATTGTGACGGCGAGAACATCCGTCGCAGGCCGATCCAGCAGCGCCATGACCCGTACCGAGACGATTAACGCAAGGGAAGAATCCAGACCGCCGGAAACGCCAAGCACAACGCGCTTGACGCCCGTATGCGAAATACGCTTTTTCAGTCCGTGCGCCTGGATGGCCAGGACCTCGTCACAGCGAGACTCCCGCTCCGACTGCGTATCCGCGACGAACGGCGTTTTCCAAACGACGCGCGTGAGCGCAGTGTCCGCCAGTGGAAGTTGAAAGGACACGCGCTGATAGCCGGCGGAGGGCGTCGCATTAAAACCGAGCCTGCGGCGTTCGTGACGAAGATACCCAAGATCGATCTCGCTCACGGCGTACCCCGCGCCGAAGGGCAGGCTTTCCGCAAGCTTCGACCCGTTTTCAAAAATCATGTCGTGACCGGAAAACACCACGTCCGTCGTGCTCTCGCCCTCGCCCGCGCTGGAGAACAGATAGCCGCAAAGCAGTCTCGCGCTCTGTACGCGCACAAGCGTCCTTCGATAGTCGGATTTTGTCACGGCCTCGTCGCTTGCCGACAGATTGCAGATCACGGTCGCACCGTGACTCACGAGCTTTGTGGACGGCGGGTCGATCGACCAAAGATCCTCGCAGATCTCGATACCGATCACAAGCTCCGGCATCGTTTCGCAGCAGAAAAGGAGCTTGCGGCCGAAGGGTACGCGCTGACCGCACAGCGTGATTTCTGTGTTTTCATCGGGCGCGGGGCTGAAAAAACGTTTCTCGTAGAACTCGCCGTAATTCGGCAGAACGGTTTTCGGAACTGCGCCGAGGAGCTTGCCGCGCTGCAGCACCACAGCGCAGTTGAACAGGCCGAAATCGGTCGCGAGCGGCATTCCGAGCACGATGACCATATCCGAATCGCGGCTGGCTGCGAGAACGGTCGAAAGCCCCGCGACGGCCGCACGCTGCAAGGCGTCCTGAAAGAACAGATCGCCCGCCGTGTAGCCTGTCATACAAAGCTCCGGCAGAGATAACAGCTGCGCGCCGTCCCGCTTTGCGCGTTGAATGAGAGCGATGATCGCTTCTGCGTTGCTTCGGCAGTCCGCAACGCGGATCCCCGGCGTGCCGACCGCGGCCTTGATGAAACCAAATTGCATCGAGTGTTCGCACCTCCGTTGCTGACAGCGTTGGGTCTCGCTCTCATTTTATGTTGGAACGCAGCGCGTGTCAACGCTCATATGCCGCAGACCCGCGGCACGAAACGGCGCAAAGAAGCCATAAGAAGTTCAAAATTTGGATATCGCCAATGTCACAACGTATGTTATAATAAAACACACTAGGAGTGTAATGCGCTATGGAAACAGAAATCACGTTTGTCGGCGATTTGCCGCTGGAGCAGCAGGAGTTGGATGATGCGGGAGTCGCCGCGCGGAAACGCTTGAACGAGCTTGTGCTTGCAGAGTATGAACAGACGGGCACGCTCGCTTCCGATCGCGTATGCGAGGCGGCAGCCGCGTTCGAGAGCTTTGCGGCGGGACACATTAAATCGGGGAAATAAACGAGAGTAGCCATATAAATTAACGGAACGAAGAGAAAGGACGGCGGGCGTTTGTCTTACGACGAGGTCATCAAAGCGATTTCAAGCGGGTTTGCACAGTTCACATGGCTTGATGCGTTGGACATTATCATCATCTTTCTTCTCCTTTATAAACTGATCGTTTGGACAAAGGAGACCCGAGCCTATGAGGTGCTGAAAGGCATCGGCCTGCTGTTTCTCTGTTCTGTCGCGAGCCAGCTGCTGCAGCTCAATACGCTGAGCTGGCTGTTGGATGCATTTTTGAAGTCCGGCTCGATCATCATCGTGCTTGTCGTCCTGTTTCAACCGGAGCTCCGCCGTGTGCTCGAACGGCTCGGCCGCGGTGGGAAGAGCATCGGCAGCGCGCTGTTTGACGCAGCCACGCTGTCCTCCGTCGAGATGATCCAGGATGTGCAGCGCGCGATCCTGTCAATGGCGCGCAGAAGGGTCGGCGCGCTCATCGTTGTTGAGCAGAAAACGGGGCTCGGAGACATCATCAATACGGGAACACCGGTGGACGGGCTGCTGTCGGGCGCGCTGCTTGAGAACATTTTTGAGCCGAACACGCCGCTGCATGACGGCGCGGTGATCGTGCGTGGAAGCCGCGTAGCGGCGGCCGGCTGCTTTCTGCCGCTTTCGGACGACATGAACCTCGCTCGTGAGCTCGGTACACGACACCGGGCCGCGCTTGGCGTTTCCACGGTTTCCGACAGCGTGACCATCGTCGTTTCGGAAGAAACGGGCGCGATTTCCCTTGCAAGAGACGGCAAGCTCGTGCGATACATCGACGCAAAGGCGCTGCACGACATCCTTGAGCAGCTGTTCCTGCAAAAGAATACTGCGCCGTTCTTCTGGACGAAGCGGAGGGAAAAGAATGATAAAGCTTGAGATCAGGAAAGATCGCATACTGGCGGGCGTCAAACGGTTTTTTACGAGGAACCTGACCGTGAAGATCATTGCGTTCCTGTTCGCGCTGATTCTCTGGGGATATGTTTTGACGGATCTCAATCCCTACCGTGTGAAGTCTCTGCCGAACGTTTCGACGAGCTTCGACGGCGAGGCGGAGCTCATGGCGCAGGGTCTGTGCGTTCGCGGTAATCGCGAGGAACTGCTGAAAGCGGTGTCCGTCGCGGTGCGCACAAGGATCACGAATTACGCGGATCTGTCGGAGAATTCCGTAACCGCAACGGTCAGCCTGAAAAACATCAGCCAGCCGCAGGAGTACGAGCTGCCGATCCAGGCGTCCATTTCATCCGCGCTGGGCGTCGTGCAGCAGGTCACGCCGGCAACGATCAAGGTCGAGATCGACTCGCTGGTCAGCAAGACCGTTCCTGTTTCCTGTGTTTTTCAGGGGGAACTTCCCGAGGGGTACTGGGCCGATATGGACGCCATATCCAGCACGTCCAAGCTGGACATTCAGGGCGCAAAGACCGATGTTTCCAGAATTTCGCGCGCAGAGTGCGTTATCGATCTGACGGGACGCACGAGTACCATTTTCGGAACGTTTGACGTGAACCTGTACGATGCGGACGATCAGCTGATCGATTCCGACATCGTCGTGGGAACGCTGCCGTCCTCGACGGTGCGTCTGCCGATCTATTCGGTCAAGACCGTGCCGGTCGATGTGTACGGCGCATTGCTGGGTGCGGATAAGCTCGCAGCAAACTATGAACTTGCCTCTGCTGTCGCTACCCCGCAGAACGTGCGGATCATCGGCGACCAATCTGTGATCGACAGCATTGAAAGCATGGCGCTCGAACCGTTCAGCATCAGTGGCCTTGGCGATAAGACAACTGTGGAATCCGAGCTGATCGTGCCGGAGGGCGTGCGGCTGATCGACAGCCCGACGGTATCCGTTGCGCTAGATATCCGCGAAAAAACCGACGCGCAGGAGCATAAGCAGATCCCGATCGAGATCACAGGCCTTGCGGACGGACTCACGGCGACGGTCACGCCGGAGTGCGTCGACCTCAGAGTCGAGGGACGCATCAGCCTGATTGCGCTCATCAAGCGCAGTGACATTAAGATCGACGTCGATGTGACAGGGCTTTCCGCCGGCACCTATGAATTGCCGCTTTCCGTTTTTGTGCGCAATGAGGAAGCCACGGTCGAACTGACGCTGCTGCTGACGGTCAATACGGTATCGGTCGTGATCCGATAATGGGCGGCGTCGGTGTTTAAGAACTGATAAGCGTTAGGTCGGTTGCCCGGGTGCCGGTTTGGATGCCCGGGCAATCGTTCTGCCAGGAGGAAGGGACTATGCTTGAACTGACGGGACTTCGGCTGCCGTATACGGCGACGGAGGAGGAACTGAAGCAGAGGGCGGCAGAACTGTGTCGTGTGCCTGCGGATGCGTTTTTGACGTTTCGGATCTCGCGGCGCGCGCTGGATGCGCGCAAAAAGCAACAGATCAGTTATCTGTACAACGTAACGGTATCGCTTCCCAAGAAACTTGAACAGCAGGCGCTCCGCAGAAAAGACGATCGGATCAAAGCGTGCAGTCCCGAAACGGATACGGAAATCGCGGAGGGAACGGAGGATTGCCGCGGACGCATTGTCGTTGCGGGACTCGGCCCGGCCGGGCTGTTTGCCGCGTATACCCTGGCGAAGCAGGGATATCGCCCGCTGGTGCTGGAACGCGGAAGACCGGTGGAGGAGCGTGTGCAGTCCGTTGAACGTTTTTGGTCGGCACGCGTGCTCGATCCGGAAAGCAACGTCATGTTCGGTGAGGGCGGCGCAGGGACGTTTTCCGACGGCAAACTGACGAGCCGCAGCAAAGACCCGCGCGGACAGCGGGTGTTGGAACTGCTTGCAGAGAACGGCGCGCCCGGTGAGATCGTGTATCTTGCAAAACCGCATATCGGGACGGATCGCCTGAGGGCGGTCGTGTCAAACCTGCGGAGGCGGATCGAGCAATTAGGCGGTGAAGTCTGGTTTTCCGCACGCCTATCGGGCGTCCGCTGTGATGCCGGCAGGATCGCGGAGATTGCCGTCACAAGACCGGATGGGGAAGTGCGCGTACCAACTGCGGCGCTCGTGCTCGCGACCGGCCTCGGCGCGCGGGATACCTGTCGGATGCTGCATCGCGCGGGCGTTGCCATGCAGCCCAAAGCATTTGCCGTCGGCTGCCGTATCGAGCATCCGCAGAGCCTGATCGATCACGCTCAGTTCGGCGACGCCGCGGGAGATCCGAGGCTCGGCGCTGCGGAATACCATCTGAGCGCGAGAAGCGGTGATCGCGGCGTGTATACGTTTTGCATGTGCCCGGGAGGGAAGGTCGTCGCATCCGCGTCGGCACCCGAGCAGCTTGTCGTCAACGGCATGAGCGACTATGCACGCGATGCGGAGAATGCGAACGCTGCCGTGATCGTGCAGGTCGGGCCGGAGGATTTTGGATACGGCGCGTTCGACGGCGTACGGTTCTGCGAAAAGCTGGAACGCGATGCGTTCTATGTGGGAGGCGGCGATCATACCGCGCCCGCGAGCCGCGTGGAGGACTATCTTGCGCGCAGAGCGTCCGCAGCGTTTTCGTATGTACATCCAAGCTATCGGCCGGGCGTCCGCCGGACAAACCTGTGGGATTGCCTGCCTGAATTCGTGGCGGCGGGTATCGCGGAAGGCGTCGTCGCTTTTGACCATCAGCTTGCCGGATACGATCTGCCGGACGCGGTGCTTACGGCCGTCGAGAGCCGCACAAGTTCGCCCATCCGAATCCTTCGGACTGCCATGGGCGTGTCGGAAACCGTATCGAACCTCTATCCCGCCGGTGAGGGCGCAGGTTATGCGGGCGGTATCGTCAGTGCGGCGATTGACGGAATGCGGGCCGCAGAACGGATTATCGGCAGATTTCGGTCGCCCGTATGGGAATAAGTTCACAAAACCACAACAAATAGGCCGTCTATCTAATGGTATAATATGTTTGTATCCTTGCGCGGGCTGACGCTTTCAGAGTGTTTTCGATAGCGCATCGTATGGCGGGCTTGTTTGCGGGGGATGGTAGATACAGGGTGAAATGCACCCGAAAAGACATCATACTTGGGAGGATGCAGCATTGGCAACGGATCAGTCGAACTATTCCGGCTATTCGGATGAATATGAACGCCGCACACCGCGGCAAGCGGCGCAGCGCAGCGGATATGCTTCCGGCGCGGCGGCACAGCGCGGACAGCAGCGCCCCGTGAACGGCGCGGCGCAGCGCGGCGGGAGCGCCGCATACCGGAGTACGGGTGAGCGCACCGCACGCGGTGATTACGCAGCAGGCACAAGAACCGGCGGCGCGGGACGCGGGACTTCGACGGGCACACGCTCCGCACAAGGCAGAGACGGCGCAGGGCAGCCGACGCGCAGCAGGGCAGCCTACGGCGGCGGAAACGGCTCGGGAAACGGAATGCCGCCGCGCGGCGCAGGCGGACAGCATCGCAGAAAACGGAAGAAACGCAGAACACTGCAGCCGCGCTTTATCGTTCTGATCGTATTGCTTTTGGCGGTTGTCGGCATCGGCGTGTTTTTGATGCGCAATGCCGGAGCGCCGGGCGGGGAAAAAGAGCCGGGCGGGATCACCAGCATTTTTGCTACGCCCACGCCTTCTCCGTCCCCGACGCCAGAGCCGACGCCGGTACCGACGCCGACGCCGAAGTTTGACACGCCGCATGCGGTGGACGGGACCAACCCCGCAAACTGGGGCTATACGTCGCAGGTGGAAGTCAACGGCGCACAGGCGGAGAGCTATCAGCGGGAGACGCCGATCAGCTTCGGAACGGGCGCGGAGTATACGGATGTAGAGGGCATCGTGACATTCCGCGGCAATAACTACCGTGAAGGCGCAGCGTACGGAACGGCAAATGTGTCCGCAAAAACGCTCAGCATTGCATGGCAGATCGACACGGGAGAGATCATGCGCGGCTCGAGCAGCGGCTATAAGAATACTTGGACGGGCAGTCTTTGGGTCGGCCAGCCGCTGATCGTCAAATGGCCGGAGAGCACAAAGCGCGTTATGAACATGTACGACAGCGCAAAGAGCAATCCGGAACTTGTCGAGGTCATCTATGCAACGGCGAGCGGCCGTGTGTATTTCCTGAACCTTGAGGACGGCACGCCGACGCGCGATCCGCTGGATCTCAACATGCCGTTTAAGGGCGCAGGCGCGCTTGACCCGCGCGGCTATCCGATCCTGTATCTCGGTTCGGGCGACATGTATGACGATTATCCGGAGATGCAGACGCGCGCAATGGCGATCAGCCTCATCGACTTCTCGATCCTGTACGAGTTTGGCAGAGCCTATGATTCCTTTGCGATCCGCGAATGGCATGCTTATGACAGCTCGCCCATCGTAAACGCCGCGACGGATACGCTGATCTATCCCGGTGAAAACGGCATCATCTACACGATCAAGCTCGGAACGCAGTATGACGAGGCGGCGGGAACGCTGACCATGCAGCCTTCCGAGGTCGTGAAGTACCGGTATAACTCCAGCCGTTCGAGCACAAAGAGCACCTACTCTTACGAAAAGGGCGAGTACAAATATTGGCTTGGCTTTGAGAGCAGCGTTGTGACATGGGGCGAGTATATGTATCTGACCTCAAACGACGGCTATGTGCATTGCATCAATCTGAATACGATGGAGATCGTCTGGATCCAGGATATCTGGGATGATGCAAACGGAACGCTCGTGCTTGAAGAGGACGAGGCAAACCGTACCGCGTATCTGTACGCAGGACCGTCGCTGCACTTTACGCAGGACGCCAACGCGACCGGCATTACCCCCTTGTTCAAGATCAATGCCGTAACGGGCGAGATCGTCTGGCAGCACGACATGAAGGTGCATACAAAGAGCGGCGCGTCCGGCGGAATTCAGGCGACCGCGGCGCTCGGCAAGGGCAATATCTCAAACCTTGTCATCATCCCATATGCGCGCGTGTATCGCGAGGACGATCCGGAATCCGCAGATCACGGTTATACGGTCGCGATCGACAAAAACAGCAATCAGGAGGTCTGGCGGCAGATGACGCGCTTCTGCTGGAGCTCGCCGCTTGCGATCTACGATGCGGCGGGGAACGCCTACATCGTACAGGCGGATTCGAGCGGCCATGTGCATCTGTTCGACGGCGCGACAGGAACAAAACTCTTTGATCTCAATACGGAGTCGAAGAACTTTGAAGCGTCTCCGGCAGCCTATGGCAATATGATTGTCATCGGCAATAAGGACAAGAAGATCTTCGGCATCCGGATCTCATAGCGAAGAAGGAGGTCGAACCCCTGTGGCAAAGCGGCGTGTGCAACCGAAGTTCTTTCTGTTTGTGACCATTGTGATCGCAGTGGTTGCGGGCGTCATCGTGGTCGCAAACAAACTCGGTGAAGAAAAGACGTCGGCACAGTTACCCGAGTCAACGGTGTCGCCCGTTGAGACGCCGGTTCCAGGCGCCACGCCGACTCCCGCACCGCCGCTGCCCGATGGATTGTCGGTGCAGGCGGGAGCGGAAACGGATCCCGCGCTGTTCGGCTTTTCCTACAAGATCGCCGTGAAGCGCAACGAGGTCTCTTCCTACATGCGCGAAGAACCTATTTCCTTTTCGACGGGCGAAGCATACGCAGACGTGAAGGGCGTTTTGACCTTTGGCGGCAATAATTACAGGAATACGTTCAGCTGCGGGACCGCCCCCATTGTTGAGAAGCAGATGCGGCGCACCTGGGAACAGAGCATCGGCGGACTCGGAAACTGGACGGGAACCGGTTGGACGGGACAGCCGCTCATCGTACAATGGTCGGATGAAGTACGCCCGCTGCTCGGCGTAGCGGAGGAGTTCCGGCAAATGCAGGGCTTTACCGAAGTGATCTATCCTGCAATGGACGGAAAGATCTACTTTTTTGAGCTTGAGACCGGCACAAAAACAAGGAATCCGATCAACGTCGGCGCGGTCATAAAATCCACGCCCTGTCTGGATCCCCGTGGATGGCCCGTTCTGTATGTCGGGCAGAGCATCCAGAGCGTCAACGAGAACAATCTGCCGGTCGCCTACATCTATGCATATTCCCTCATCTCAAACGAGGAATTGGCAAGGTTCGGCGGCCATGACTATTTCAGCGAGCGCGAGTGGCAGGCCTATGACAGCAGCCCGCTCATCGTGGATGATACGCTCGTCTATGGCGGTGAAAACGGTGTGCTCTATACCGCGAAGCTCAACACCACATTTGACGCAGCGGCCGGGACCGTTGCCATTGCGCCGGAGAGTCTGGTCAAGTACAGCTATACCGGCACAGGGTATACAAAGACCGATGCCGCAGGCTCGCGTTGGTATGGAATCGAGAGCTCCGTGTCCGGTTTCCGCAATTATGTCTACTTTGCGGATAACGGCGGCAGACTGCAATGCGTGGATCTCAATACGATGCAGCTGCAATTCGTGGCCGATCTATCGGAGGATGCGGACGCAACGGTCGTGATCGACGAGAGCTATGAGGACAATACGTTTTATCTGTACGCCGCAAGTCAGGTCAAGACAGCGACCGCGGGCAGTGAATACGGATACAGCTATCATCGATGCTTTGACGGACGAACGGGCGCGTTGAAGTGGGAAGAGAAGTGGCTTGCCTCCACGGGCGATTCCAATAACGGAGGCGGCACGCTTGCCACGCCGCAGGTGGGCCGGGGAAACGTCTCACATCTTGTGTATTATTCGATGAACCTTGTGGCTTTGACCGGGTCAAACGCACAGCAGACACCCGCGGCGGCGAGCGCGGACGAGGCACAGGCAACGCCCGCCGAACAGAGCGCCGGCACACAGTATGCGTTGGGCGGCAGGATCGTTGCGTATGACAAGCGCAGGGGAGAAGTGGTCTGGTCGATCGAGCAAAGCGCTGATTACTGGTCGTCCCCGGTGCTCGTCTACGATGAACTCGGCAAGGGGTATCTCATCCAATGCGACAGGTCGGGGTTTGTCAAGCTTTATGATGCGCTGACGGGAGCGGAACTGTTTTCGATCGACTTGGGCTCCCGGATCGACTCGACCCCCGCTGTGTTCGATCAATATCTGGTCGTCGGAACGCGCGGCAGGGGCGGCGCAGGCGACGCGGCAAAAATCGTCTGCATAAAGATCAATTAGAGACCAGCGAACGGGGAATGCAGCAAAGCGCCGTGACGGCAAGTCGCGGCGCTGATGATTTAGAAGTGGTTGCTGTCTGTCAGTTGTGGGCTCCGTTACTCCGAATGATCGCGCCGAGGGCGCGAATGTGATCCGGCGTTGTGCCGCAGCAGCCGCCGCAAATGCGGGCGCCGCCGAAAAGAATGTCCCGCATTTCTGCAGCAAAGGACGGAGCATCGAGCGCAAAAACGGTCGCGCCGTTTTCGTAGCGCGGCAGACCGGCGTTGGGGCTGATTGCTATGGGGATCTGCGTCACCGCCCGCAGACGGGACAAATGCTCCCGCATGGCGGCCGGGCCGACGCCGCAGTTGCATCCGAATACGTCGATGCCAAGCGGAATGAGCTCTGCGGCGGCCTGCTCGAGCGAAGCGCCGGGAAGCAGTCTGCCGTTTGCGTCGAATGACATGGTAAGAAACACGGGAAGCACAGGCGCAGCGGACTTTGCCGCCTGAACG
>HF985505.1:20612-45260 GCA_000432015.1 Clostridium sp. CAG:1024
AAGCGCCCACCAGCCTCTTCAAAAGTCGTTGTGCCGAGAGGCGCAAGAAACGTACCGAGCGGGCCGACGTCGAGCGCGGCAAAACAGGCGCGTTCGGCGGCGTTCGCGGCGTCTCTGGCAATCTGCATTCCGGCGCGTGCAAGCTCTGCGGCCGTTCGCTTGCTGCGCCGCTGACGAAGCGCATTTGCGCCGAATGTATTGCTCGAGATCAGTTGTGCGCCTGCGGCAATGTATGCATCGTGTACGGCGCGAACACTGTCCGGTCGGTCAATGTTCCATTGCTCGGGAGACCTGCCGCCGGCAAGCCCCATGGATTGCAGCATCGTTCCCATGGCGCCGTCGGCAAGAATCGGTGTTTTATGAATCAAATCCAACAATTTCATTGCAAAAGAATAGCATAAAAATATCGTTGTTTCAAGATGTATAGGAACGCTTGCTTTCACACATGATAGTCGTATGTGGAAGGAATTATTAACGATTGTAATCGTATCCGTTGTTTCTGTAGTCGCATTGTTCGTGCTGACAAAGCTGATGGGAAACAAACAGATCTCGCAGATGTCCATGTTCGATTATGTCATCGGCATATCCATCGGCTCGATCGCAGCGGAAATGGCGACGGAGCTCGAGCAGCCCGCGTATCCGCTGTTTGCAATGGTCGTTTATGCCTTGATCGCATTCGGCATTTCCGTATGGTCCAGCAAAAGCCTCTCATTCCGTAAACTCACCACAGGAAAACCGATTCTTTTGCTTGATAACGGCGTGATCTATCGGGACAACATGAAAAAAGCCCGCTTGGATCTGTCGGATTTTCTAACGCTTTGCCGTGCGGCAGGATATTTTGACCTCGCTGATATTCGTACGGCGATCTTTGAGCATAACGGCACGGTAAGTTTTCTTCCGATGGCGGAGAAGCGGCCCGTGCAGGGAGAGGACATCGCGGTGTATCCAAAGCAGCAGAGCGTGGCAACGAACGTCATCATGGACGGAAAACTCATGGACAAAAACCTCGAAAGCACTGGATTTTCCCAAGTGTGGCTCAATGCGCGGCTTCGGCAGCAGGGCTTTAAGTCTTACCGAGACGTGTTCCTCGCAACACTGGACAATGCAGGGAATTTTGCGGCCTTCCCGATGGTCGCCCGGGTACCGGAGTGGGAGCCGTTTGAATAAAGGAGCGGCGGGTGCAGCACTTGCACCCGCCNAGCACTTGCACCCGCCGCCTTGCGCTTTAAATCACAGCGGTTTATTTCACGGTGATCAGTTCATAGTTTCGCGTGCCGATCCCGATGCGTTCCGCGTGTTCAAGCGTGACTTGCCAGTTGGTATCCGGAGATACGTTCTTGAAGTGATCGTGATGATCCGAGTGCTCGTGCAGGGCGTCGAACAGCATGGAGTTCGGCATCACGGGCTGGCGGTTGCAAGCGTCGGCGCA
This sequence comes from Clostridium sp. CAG:1024, assembly GCA_000432015.1. Classification (GTDB taxonomy): domain Bacteria; phylum Bacillota; class Clostridia; order Christensenellales; family CAG-138; genus CAG-1024. The sequence goes on from HF985505.1 coordinate 22,042, forward strand.
GGCCGCGTCCAGAGCAACGGGGTCGAAAGAAGCGAACATGCCCACGTCCGGGATAATCGCCATATCATTGCCGCCGTAGCAGTCACAGTACGGGGATACCTGCATAACGATCGAAATATGGAAGCACGGCCGGTTCTGCACGACGGCCTTTGTGTACTCCGCTACCTTCATGCAAAGCTCATCCAAGGCCACATAGTTGGGGCTGTAAACAGCATGAAAATTACATGCGCCGAGACAGCGGCCGCAGCCGACACACTTTTCCTGGTCGATGTGCGCTCTGTGTTCCGCATCGAACACAATGGCGTCCTGCTCGCATGCACGCTTGCAGGCGCCGCAGCCGCGGCAGAGCTCCGTATTAATCTCAGGCTTTCCGCTGCAATGCTGTTCCATTTTTCCCGCACGGGAACCGCAGCCCATGCCGAGGTTTTTGAGCGCACCGCCGAAGCCGGTCGCTTCATGCCCTTTGAAGTGCGTGAGCGAGATCACGATGTCCGCATCCATGATCACGTGGCCAATCTTTGCCTCCTTAACGTAGGTCGTTCCCTCGAGCGGTACGAGCGCTTCGTCCGTACCCTTGAGCCCGTCGGCAATGATCACGGGACAGCCGCAGGACGCGGGAGAAAACCCGTTTTCGGCAGCGACGTTGAGATGGTCGACGGCTTGCGTACGTTTGCCGACATATAGCACGTTGCAGTCCGTCAGGAAGGGAATGCCGCCCTTTTCCTTGACAAGATCGGCAACCACCTTTGCAAAATTCGGACGAAGAAACGTCAGGTTGCCGGGTTCTCCGAAGTGCATTTTGATCGCGGTAAAGCGCTTGTCAAAATCAATGCTTTCGATTCCTGCAGCACGCATGAGCCGGTCAAGCTTTTTCAGAAGATTGTCCCCGTTCTTTACACGCATATTTGTAAAGAAAACCTTAGATGCTTCCATGATCGCAACGATCCTCTCGTATAGTATTCTGCTGATTATAGCAGTTTCAGCCCGAAAAGGAAAGCTTCTTCATCGATCTCCCCGTGAGAACTGGCGGCAATGAACCCATCCCGGTCAATAAAAACTGTCGCAGGTCCACCGCCCGTACCGTAAAGACCGGCAGTTGCGCCGTTTCTGTCAAAGTAGATCGGGAAAGAGTATCCCTTTTGCCGCAGCGCCTCGTAAGCGTTGTCCAATGGCGAATCGGATTCGCCGCAGATCGGAACGGAAAGGAATACGATATCCTCTCCGCAGGATTCATAGGCGCGCTGCACGGCGGGAAGCGCTTCGGAGTCGATGGTTCCGTCAAAAAGCCAAAACTTTAAAACGACCGGTTTTCCGTAGAGATCGGAGAGCCGGACCTCCTGTCCGTCCATGTCGACGAGTGAGAAATCGGCAGCGGCCGTTTCCGTGTGAGCGGCCGTCGGCACGGGCGGCACGGTATAACCGGGACGCGGATGCAGTGTGGGCGAGCAGCCGGAAATCATTGCGGCCAAAACCAAAAAAATAACAAACGCGCCGGTGAACATCGGCATAACTCGGATTCCTCCATAAGGTATGGGTTTCAAAAACCAGTATACCCTATCCCATGCGCAAAGACAACCGATATTCGCGTGGCGCGTTATTCTGTGTTTTTGTGTTTTATTGTGTTCGGATGTGATTTGTGTTTAGTGCCTTACACGGACAAAGCCTGTTCAAGATGCTTTGCTACGGTGTACAGAAACTCTTTGTTGCCCGGCGGATACTTGTCCCGGTTGTAGAACATTGTATCCAGCCTTGCCTGATTGCCGTAATCCCAAATTGCACGGATCTCTTCACGCACATTGCGCTCGATGCGCGCGGGCTTTGTTCCGCAGATCTTTGCGACCTTTGGGTACAGCACCCGGGTTGTGCTCAGGATTTGAGATTCGCTCAAAATGAGCTCGATCGCGCACGCCATCTGAGCATATCCTAATCTGCCCGTGGGTGCGCCCAGCAACAGAAGTTCTTTTTCCACCATCTGTCTCATGCAAGTCCCCCCTAGATATTTAATATTTCGAATTCCGTCTTTCGCGCCCAGTCTGATGTCTGAATCGTGCATGGGTTCGTTTGAGGAAACGAGTTCCGCTTCGCATCGGTGCGAATGCGTTCCGCAGAATTGAGTTGCGGACGGACAGAGCAGTCAGAGTTTGTAAGATTGATTCGATGCGAGAACTACATTAGCGCGATTTTTGGCGTCTTGCAAGCAATCCGTTAGAATTCGAGAAAACCCAGCGGAATTAGTTGTTTGCCGACGTAAAAATCGCGTTGTTTGTACAAAAAACGCTATGATCCGACAAAACGAAGACGGCCTCACAGTCGACTGCCCCCGAACGGATCAGCGCGAGGGAACAGTCGAGACCGAGAATAAAGAACGCCGTGGACAGCGCATCCGCTTCCGTGCCGCTCTTTGAGACCACCGTAACGGAGAGCAGACCGTTGTCCGCCGGATACCCGGTTTTGGGGTCGAGAATGTGGTGATAGCGAACGCCGTCCTCTTCAAAATACCGCTGATAGCCGCCGGAGGTGACCGCCGCGCAGTCCGTCAGCTCTAAGACGCCGATAATGGCGGACGCATCTGTGGGATCCTGTATGCCGACGCGCCAAGGCGTCCCATCCTGACGGGTTCCGATTGCTTCGATGTTTCCGCCGAGAGAGAGCAGCGCGCTTTCAATGCCGTAAGAGCAAAGGAGCGCATGCAGACGTTCGCCGCAGTAGCCTTTGGCGATACCGCCGAGATCGACCCCGGCGGGGGGGGCCCCCGGCGGGCGGATCGACAGCGGCAAAGCTCCCCTCGATCCGGATGGCGCTCTCGCCGGGAACGGGCAGCAGAGCATCGAGAACGTCGCTGCTTGGGACGGACTGCTTTGGTTCGGTAAAGCCCCAGGCCATGATGAGCGTGCGCAGAGCTGGGTCGAATGCACCGCCGGTGATCACGGAAAGCTGTTTTGCGCGCGAGAGAAGCTCCAGCGTGGTTTCGTCGACCGCAACGAGCGTTCCGGCGGCCTCGTTCATTCGGCTCACATCACTGGCCGCGTTCGTCGCGCTGAACAGAGCGTCCAAGCGCGCGGCCTCTTCCGCACAGGCGTCCAGAGCGGCTTGCGCATTTTCGCCAAAACAGCGCAGCTCCATATAGGTGTCCATGAGAAAAAGTGTGCGGGTCTCCTCGACCGCCGGGGTCGGACCGCATCCGCACATCACAGCCAAAAGACAGCAGAGCAGAATCGATGGATAACGTTTCATATACAAAGTATACCATAAACGGCGGATGGAAATCCAAACGCGAGCAGAATTTCGTGTCAGCCGAAAAAAACTGTCGATTTTTTGCCGATTAGGCTTTTTTGCGGCGGCGCATTCTGTTATACTGTAGCTGTCGGAGTTTGGGCCTGCTCTTTTGAGGAGACGTACCGGCCGGCCGTTTTGAAATCGTTTTGGAACAATATACAGTTTATTATACAAACCGTAACAGGAGGTATTATCATGAACGAACTCAAAGGCGCATGTATCATCGGACAGTCGGGCGGACCGACCTCGGTCATCAACGCGAGCGCATACGGCGTCATCCGCACGGCGCTCGACAGCAGCTGCATCACGAAGGTGTACGGCGCTGCACACGGCATCCGCGGCGTTCTGGATGATGTGCTGTACGATATGGGCGAAGAAGCGGCTTCCGAGTTGGCGTTGCTCATGCATACGCCGTCTTCTGCGTTGGGTTCCTGCCGTTATAAACTGCAAGACAGCGAAGTGGACGATACGGATTATAAGCGCATCCTCGAGATCTTCAAAAAGTACGACGTCCGCTATTTCTTCTATAACGGCGGCAACGACTCCATGGACACTTGCAACAAGATCAGCAAGTATATGCAGAAGGTCGGCTATGAATGCCGCATCATGGGCGTTCCGAAGACGATCGATAACGACCTGTACGGCACGGATCACTGCCCCGGTTTTGCGTCTGCGGCCAAATATGTTGCGACGAGCTGCATGGAACTCTATCATGACTCGCGCGTATATGACAAGAACATGATCTGCGTTGTAGAGATCATGGGTCGTCATGCGGGATGGCTCGCGGGTTCAGCGTCGGTCGCGACCTATATGGGACAGGGACCGGATCTCATTTATCTGCCGGAAGTCGATTTTGATATGGAGCAGTTCATCGCGGACGTCCGCCGTATTTATGAAGCAACCGGCGAGTGCTTCGTTGCGGTTTCCGAGGGAATCCATGATAAGAACGGTACGCTCATTGCGGAATACGGCGTTGAAAACGCACCCGTGGATGCGTTCGGCCACAAGCAGCTTGGCGGCCTTGCGTCTACGCTGGTCAACATTCTCCGCGGCCACCTCGGCAACGTGAAGATGCGCGGCATCGAGCTGTCACTGCTCCAGCGCTGCGCCGCACACTGCGCTTCCGAAACGGATGTGCAGGAGGCGTTCCTTGCGGGCAAGAGCGCTGTTGAGTACGCGGTAAACGGCGTGACCGACAAGATGGTCGCGTTCCGCAGAGGCAAGAACGCAGAGGGCGATTACCAGTGCGAGATCGAGCTGCTTGACCTTGTCGACGTCGCGAATACGGAGAAAAAAGTCCCGCGCGATTGGATCAATGAAGCGGGCAACGGACTCAACCAGAAGTATATTGACTATGTTCTGCCGCTGCTGCAGGGCGCGCCGAAGCTCGTTTACGAAAACGGTCTGCCGCGCTTTGCGCATCTGCGTAAAGTCCGCGCGAAATAAGACGGCGGGAAATTCAAAGAGAGAAGCGGGCGAGGAGCTTTACGGAAGGGCTCCCCGCCCGATCGTTATCTGCGGGGTAGTTCCGTGCGAACCACGCCGCGGCAGAGAAAGCCGACAGAGAGATACGGAGAAGGCTTGCAGAAACGGGTTTCGGCCAAAGATGGCCAAGACGCGGCGCGAGCATCCAATGGACTGTCGGTTTTTGTCTTTTTTGGGGCTTGTATCCGGTGCATTCGGATGATATGATAATAAAACCCGACAAAAAACAACGATCGAACGGCACAGCAAAGGAGTATCGCAATCTATGAACAATCGAAGGAACATACTCATTGCCAACGATGACGGCATACAGTCGCCGGGTATCGTCCGCCTTGCGGAAGCAGCGTCCAATTTCGGCGATGTGTGGGTGGTCGCGCCGGAGGGACAGTGCAGCGGCATGTCGCAAAAGCTCACGATCTTCAACGAACTGAACGCCATGAGGCGTGATTTTCCCTCTGCGGTCAAAGGCGCATATGCGATCAGCGGAACGCCCGCGGACTGCGTGAAAGTCGCGCTCAAGTCGCTCATGCCGGCGGCGCCGGACGTTGTGTTTTCCGGTATCAACGCAGGCTACAACGCCGGGTACGACATCGCATATTCCGGCACGATCGGAGCTGCAATGGAAGCAGTGCTGCACGGCATCCCGGCGATCGCTTTCTCCGAGAGCCATGACGGCTGCCACGAGGTTACGGACAAATACCTGTGCGCGATTATGGAGGAATTGATCGATCAACCCCTTTACGGCGAGATCTGGAACGTGAATTTCCCCGGCTGTCCGAAAGCAGGATTCCGCGGCATCATCCGAGACGTTGAACCTGCGCCGAACTTTTTCTTCGACAACGATTACAATAGCGCGGAGGAGAAGAACGGCTATGTGCTGACGCCTTATGCAAGGCTGCTCGGGCCCGACGATGCGCCGAGAGGAAGCGACGTGTGGGCGGTGCTGAACGGATATATCGCGATCGGACGCATCCGTAACATGGTGTATCGCATAGTCGGCCTATAATATATTCGCGAAGCGGAAGGTCTGTCCATTGTCAATGGATGACGTTTATGATATATTGAAAAAGCAATGTGAAATATTGCGGTTTTCGAAGTATTTTGGGATTCATAGGCGAGATGCCATGAATATAAAAAATGGAGGAAAAGAAGAAATGAAAAAGATCGTAGCACTGCTTTTTGCAATTGTTATGGCTCTTTCCGTCTGCGCCTGCGAGAAGACGCCCGCAGCCGTTGAAGAGCCCACGGCAGCTCCCGCGACGGATGCAGAAACGCCCGTTGCAGAGCCTACTGCAGAGAGACCGCACTTCGACAAGCTGACGCTGGAGTTTGTACCCTCCAAGGATGCCGATGTTATCATCGCCGGCACCGCGAACCTGCCCGAGCTGGTCAAGGCCGAAATGGCAAATCTCGGCTATGACATCGACGAAGTCGACATCACTGTCGGCACGAGCTACGATGCGACCGGCGAAGCCATGTCCGCAGGCTCTATCGACCTCGGCTGGCTGCCCGGCGGCACCTACGCCCTCTATTCCGATGATACCGACGTAATCCTGACCGCGACCCGCAACGGCCTGTCCAACGACAGCGTCAACCCGGCCGATTGGAACGGCGAAGCGAACGCAACGAAGAAGGATGGCCCGCAGGTCACCTATTATCGCTCCCTGATCTATGCCGCGCCCACGGAGTACGGCAAGAAGCTGGCCGAGAAGGTCAACAACGGCGAAGCTCTGACCTGGGAAGACCTGGACGGCGCACGCTGGGCGGTTCAGAAGACCTCTTCTTCCGCCGGTTACATCTATCCGTCCATGTGGCTGATGGCCAACTATGACGGCAAGAAGATCTCTGATCTCACCAACGTTGTACCGCTCGACTCTGGTTACGGCACGGCGTTCTCCTATGCGGCCGCGGAGCAGGTTGACATCATCGTTTGCTATGCTGACGGTCGCAACGATTACGAAGCGAGCTGGATGCTGCCCACCGACCAGAAGGACGAGACGGGCAAGCAGGGCATGGGCCGCTCCGATTCGATTTGGAACGAGCTCAACGTCATCGGCGTCACCGAAGGGATCTACAACGACACCGTTGCGATCTCTAAGGCCAGTCAGTACTATACCCCCGAAATCGTTGAAGCGCTCCAGAACTGCTTCATCAATATCATCAACACCGAAGAGGGCAAGGCGATCTTCTCTGTCTACAGCCATACCGGTTATGCCAAGGCGACCGACGCTGATTACGACGGCGCACGCGCTGCTCTGAAGGCAGTTTCCGAGTAAACGAAAAATCAAAAAGCGCCCTGCCTGTACAGGGCGCTTTTTCCCTCATTGAGCAACCATTCATCAGTAACGATAGAAAGAGTCGCAGCATGATAGAATTTAAAAATGTGTATAAGACTTATCCAAACGGCTTCACGGCGCTGAAGAACATCAACCTGAAAATCGAGCAGGGAGAATTTGTGGCCATCATCGGACTGTCCGGCGCGGGAAAATCTACCATCCTCCGCTGTATCAACCGTATGCACGACGTCACCAAGGGCGAGCTCACGGTGGACGGCGTGGACGTGAACACACTCCGCGGAAGAGAACTCAGAAGGTACCGCCGCAAAGTCGGCATGATCTTCCAGAGCTTCAATCTGGTGTCCCGCAGCACGGCGATCAAAAACGTGCTGACCGCGGACGTTCCCGATATGCCGTTTTTCAAAGTGCTCTTCGGCATCTTCTCCAAAGCGCAGAAAATGCGCGCGCTCGAAAGCCTGGACAAGGTAGGCATTTTGGATAAGGCCTATACCCGCTGCGATCAGCTATCCGGCGGCCAGCAGCAGCCGGCGGCCAGCAGCAGCGTGTGGCGCTTGCCCGTACGCTGAATCAGAATCCCAAGATTATCCTTGCGGACGAGCCCGTTGCGTCGCTTGACCCGATCACGGCCAAGCAGGTCATGCAGGACTTTGTACGCATCAACAAAGAGTATAAGATCTCCATCCTGCTCAATATCCATCACGTTGACCTTGCGCTGAAGTACTGCGACCGGGTGATCGGTATCCGCGCCGGTGAGATCGTGTTCGACGGGCCCGCCAGCACGATCACACAGGAGCAGATCGACGAGGTCTATAACGGAACGAAAGTGCCGACCATGGGTGAGGGCGAAGGCGAGCTTCACCAGCTCAAGACCGAGGGCTGAGACGATGGAAAACGAAAACAGCCCTGTCGTTATCAAGGAAACGCTGTACGATAAGATCTTCAAGCCGCAGAAGATCACGCTTCAGAACGGCCATAGCGTGATGCGCCGTAGGAGCCGTGCGCCGTTGATCCTGCTGCTGCTTGCAGCCGCAATCGTTCTTTCGCTAAAAATGACGGGCTTTGATATGGGGCTTGTCATTAAAAAGTTCGGCAAGATGCTGGATCTGATGCAGAAGATCTGGCAGCCGGATTGGAGCTTCTTCCCCAAGGTGTTGTCACCGCTCTTCGATACGATCGAAATGTCCATTTTGGGAACTGTCATCGGTTGTGCGCTGGCGCTGCCGGTAGCGATCCTCTCATCCAGCAATATCAACCATAGTGTGCCGCTTGTGAGCGTCTGCCGGTTTATCCTTGCGCTCATCCGCACATTGCCGACGCTGATCATCGCTTTGGTATGCGCGCTGATCTTCTCGCTCGGAACCTTCTCCGGCACCGTCGCGATCGCCATCTTTACGTTCGGCATCGTTGCAAAAATGCTCTTTGAGAGCATCGAAACCATCGATATGGGACCGTTCGAGGCCATGGAGGCACTGGGCGCGAATAAGTTCCAGGCATTCTGGTCCGCCTGCGTTCCGCAGATACTGCCGGTATATCTCAGCCACAGCCTGTACTGCTTTGAGATGAATGTGCGTGCGTCCGCGATCCTCGGTTATGTCGGCGCCGGCGGACTTGGCATCACCATCAATGAGCGCATCGGCTGGAGAGATTATAACAGTCTCGGCATGGTGCTCCTTTCGCTGTTTGTCGTCGTCGTTGCGATCGACTTCTTCAGCGAATACCTGCGGAAAAAACTGAGCTGACGGGGAGGAGCAGCATGGAAAAGAAGAAAAGAAGCATAGAGGCACTGGAGCAGGTGCTTGATCGGAAGCTCACGGTCGCGGAGATGTACGCAAACCGCCCGAGAAAGTGGTTGCTGTATCTCGCTATCGTGTTGGTCATCGTGCTTTTGGTCGGTTGGTCTGCACAGGACATCCGGTTTACGGGGCTCACCGTTACGGGCACAGAGGTCGCAAAGGGCGTGCTTCACGGCGTGTTCAGTCCGGACACCGACCTGCTGTTCGGCACGAAGGCGACGGACGTACCGTATCTGCTGCTTCAGACCATCGCGATTGCCGTGCTCGGAACGTTGTTCGGCGCGGTGCTTGCGATTCCCTTCGCGTTTCTTGCCTCGTTCAATATCATGCCGAAACCCATAGCGTATGCGGTACGCATATTGATCTTGATGATACGTACCATCCCGAGCATCGTATGGGCACTGATGTGGATCCGCGTGACCGGGCCGGGTGCTGCCTGCGGCGTGATTACGCAGTCGGTCTGTTCCATCGGTATGATCTCCAAAATGTATATCACGGCCATTGAGGACCTGGATACACACATTTTGGAGAGCTTGGACGCTATGGGCTGTACGCCGTTCCAGAAAATCCGTTACGGCGTCATTCCTCAGCTGACTGCGAGCTTTATCTCCACCACAATCTATCGCTTCGACATCAACCTCAAGGATGCAACGACCCTTGGTATCGTCGGTGCAGGCGGTATCGGCGCTTCGCTGGTGCAGTGCCTGAACAGCCGCCGTTGGGCGATGGTGGGCGCTTTTGTGTGGGGTTTGATGGTGTTGGTTCTGATCATCGAGCTCGTCTCTACCAGGATCCGCCGAAAACTGGCGCACGGGGCTTGACCTTCGAAACATTGTGCGAACGCCCTGCCACCCTATGATGTGCGGGGCGTTCGTTGACGAATCGACACAAACGGCGCGATGAAGAAAACGCTTACAATCTACTATACAAGCGACGTACACGGAAGCTTTTCGCCCGTAGATTACGCCAGCGGGAAACGAATCGCTTCCGGCTTGGCAAACTGCATCCAGAATTTCCGAAAAGACGGCAATACGCTGGTGATCGACGGCGGAGATGTCCTGCAGGGGAGCCCGTTCACATACTATCTTTATAACCAGCGGGAGGGCGGCGGCAAACTGATCGCTGAGGTTATGAACATCGGCGGCTACGATTTTGTTACCCTTGGAAACCACGATTTCAATTACGGAAAGAATGCCGTCGAGACATATCTTTCAGCGCTGCATGCAACATGCCTTTGCGCGAATGTAAAGGGCATCCATGGCGTTGAGGAGACGGCGGTCGTCACGCTGGAGAACGGACTGCGCGTCGGCATTACCGGCGTCGTGACCCACTTTGTCAATCTGTGGGAAAAGCCGGAAAACCTTGCCGGCATCACCGTGACTGATGCGTTTGAAGGCGCAAAGCATGCGCTTTCGGAGCTTCGAAAAGCGCACACGGACGTAAACATCTGCATCTACCACGGTGGGTTTGAGAAGGATCTGACGACCGGTGAACGCGTGACCTTTACGGACGAGAACCAGGGCTGCCGTATCTGCGAGGAGCTCGGCTTTGATGTGCTTTTGACGGGACATCAGCATATGGCGACAGAAAATGTGTGCCTTTGCGGCACCTATACCTGTCAGCCGCCGGATAAAGCGAAACGATTCATTCGCATGGATGTCGCGGTGGAAGAGAGGGTAAGCGCCGTGTCGCGCCTTATGGAGCCGGGCGATTCGGAAAATGAGGAGGCAGCGCGCCTGCTGCAGCCATTGGAAGCGGAGGCGGCGGTGTGGTTCGATACGCCTGTGGGACATTTGGATGCGCCGCTCTTGCCGTCAGATCACTTGGATATGGCCGCAAACGGGAGCCTGATCGCCAACTTTTTCAATCAGGTGCAGTTGGAGGCTTCCGGTGCGGAGCTTTCAGTCACCAGCCTCGGAAACATCGTAAAGGGCCTGAACCGTGATGTCACCATCCGCGATATTGTGTCGACCTATGTATTCCCGAACACGTTGAAAACCGTCCGTGTAAACCGGGGACAGCTGAAACTGGCCTTGGAACGCAGTGCTGCGTACTTTACCTTAGACGAGCAGGGCGCGCTCAGTGTGAGCGAAGATTTTTTGGTTCCGATCGAGCAGCATTTTAATTACGATTATCTTTCCGGCGCGGAGGTCACCGTGGATGTGCGGCGACCGGTCGGGGATAGAGTGCTGTCCATTCGGTACGGCGGCGAGGAACTTTCGGAGGAGCGGCAGCTGACGCTGTGCCTGAATAATTACCGGGCGACAGGGACGGGTGGATACGATGTGTATCGGACATGCGAACTGGTGCGGGAACAGCCAACAGAGATCGCCGAGCTGATCATTGCGTATGTTGATCGGCACAGAGAGATCGCCGTGGACAAGACCAAATGGCTGCATGTGATATATTGATTTGAATGAAACAAGAAGGAGACAACATGAAAAACAACGTATTCAAAGTGGTTCTTCTGCAGGCGCTGCCCGCATCGGGAAAGTCCGAAGTGCGGAATTATATGTCCCATGTGGATCCGCAGAGATTGCAGGATGAATTCCATATCGGTGAGAATCTTCAGCTGGATGATTTCCCGTATGTCCACATGATGCGGCGGATCGACGATACGCTTCAGGGCTTGGGACAGGCGCGGATCTTCTACCCGGGCGAAGCGCCGTTCATCGACGGCCGCGACTGGGGAACGCTGTGCAATCTGCTCAATGAGGATTATCATGATCTCATGAACCGGAACATCATTAAGACCGATTCCGCCGCTCAGCTGTTGTTTGATCGGTTCGACAGAGCGGGTCAGGCCGCAGGGCTGCCGCCCAGACTGGGCTTGCTGGACGAGGGTATCCGGAACAAACTCGCGGAAACGCTGGAAACGGAAGCCCGTAAGATGCTTGACGAAAAACACGCCGGGTATCCCGACAGCTTTGAAAACAAAACCATCATCATTGAGAGCGCGCGCGGCGGTCCCGACGGTTCGTCTATGCCGCTGACCGGCACATTTGGCTATCAGTATTCGTTGTCAATGTTCTGCCCTGAAATCTTGGAGCAGGCGGTGATCCTCTATATCTGGGTCACACCCGAAGAGTCGCGCCGCAAAAACGCGGACAGAGCGGATCCGAACGACCCGGGCTCCAATCTGCACCACGGCGTTCCCATGGAGGTCATGCTGGGCGATTACGGCTGCGATGATATGGAGTATCTCATCAAGACCAGTGAAGTGGAGAATACCGTCACTGTTCGGGCACACGGCAGAACCTACCATGTCCCGGTCGGCGTGTTCGATAACCGTGTAGACAAGACTTCGTTCCTGCGAAACGAACCGGATGCTTGGGATGCGGACAAGGTAGCGGAGGTGACCAAAGCGATCCGTCAGGCTACCGACAGGATGTTTAGCCAGTACAAGGGGTAAGTCGGGCGGAGCGTTCGCGTAAATAACAAAACAAAAGATCCCGAACCGACGGTTCGGGATTTTTTAATGCGTGGAGCAAAACGCCCAGAAGTCATCGAACGGGACTGATAGTCCTTCGACGTTCGCATTTTCCTCGCTGACATTCATCGTAAAGGTGTAAATATAACCGGCCTCGAATACAAACAGATCGGATCCGTCGAAGTCGTACAGACGCCTATAGACGCAGTCCCCGATCCTGTTTTGATTTTTGATATGATTCGTCGTGTTATCGCCGTTGATAAGGGGGGAAGAGCTGCAAACGGCCGTTTTCTGAAGCTGCGGCGTAATCGGGCAGGTAAAGAAATGGAAGCTCTCGGCCGTTTACAGGCCGTCATAGCCCTCGTTTCATGGAAGGGAGATCGAAGAGAGCACCGTATTCGTTTGCACAAAGAAGTTTTCCAAATGCGGAAGCGAGATAGTTATGGAATTGCGATCGGAGCAATGCAAACAAAAGCAGCGGTCTGCCGAAGCAAACCGCTGCTATGCGCTGCACCCATACGGGCAGGATCACGCTCTGCGCCCGTTGCAGAGATAGAACACCGTCAAAAGCCCGGGACCGCAATGCGCGCCGATAACGACGCCGAGCCCGCTGATCGTGACAGGCCCGATCTCCGGGTGTGCTTTTCGGATCTCATCCCGTACATAGGAAGCGTCCGCCTCGCAGTCGGCATGGAGAATGCGAACCTCAACGCCGGTTGCGTCGATCTCGGCAAGATCGTTCAATACACCGGTGAGGATGGCTTTGAGCGCGGCCTTTCTGCCGCGGACTTTTTGCGCGACGTCAAGCGTGCCGCGATCCGGCACATAGAGCACGGGCTTGATCTGAAGCATTCCGCCAATCAGCGCGGCAGCGTTCGATACGCGGCCGCCGGCTTTCAAATACTCAAGATCGTCGACGGTAAAACGGTGCGCGATCCGGAGTTTGTTTTCTTCGCCCCAGGCAATGACCTCGTCGAACCCCATGCCGGATTCCATGCGCTCCACCATGTTGGAAACGAGAAGCCCGAGTCCGCCGGAAATGCAGCGCGTGTCCATGATGTAGAGCCTGCGGTCGGGGTATTCCTCTCGGATCATCTCGGCAGCCTGCTTCGAGTTTTCATAGGAAACGGACATCTTCTGCGACATATCGAGAAAAATGACATCCTTTCCACTGTCCAGCAGGGAACGGAAAAAGTCCGCGTACAGGTAGGCGTTGATCATGGAGGTGCGTAGGCGATCGCCAGAACGCATTCCCTGATAAACGGATAAGCGGGTCTCTTCGCGGCAATCGTCCTCAAACAGCTGTTCTCCGACCGAATAGCTGTAAGGGATAAAGGGGATCTGATGTGCGTCGAGATACGTTCTCGGCAGATCGGAGGTAGAGGATGTTGCGATGATATAGTTCGGCATAGTAACTCCTTGACCTGATATGGGGGTAAGATTATCCCTTGAGTCCGCGGGACTGGCGATCCATATCTTCCACTACAATATCATAGATTTCGCCAAGCGTCGAGCAGTATTTCAGAACGTCCCAAGGCTCGTTCGTGTGAAAGTGGATCTTGATTAGGGTATCGTCGCCCACGGCAAGCAGGCAGTCCCCTTGAAAATGCTCTGTAAAGTATTCGCTGATGCGGTCTTCATCGAGGCCGTTTCCTTCGATCAGCAACTGCGTATCATAACGAAATTCTGTTTCTTCCATAAAATTTCATCCTTTCTTGCACTTGCAACAGTATATCATACCAGGCCGAGACTTGAAAACAGAAAATAACTGATCCCGCACGCAGCCGCGCAGAGAACCGTGCCGAGCACGAACTCCGAGACGGTATGCCGCTTGGAAACGACGGAGGACCAGAGTACGAGACAATAGCATGGAACGCAGACGGCCAGTGCGGGGAGACCGAAGGACGCGCTGAGAACGATCATGGGGCCGGCGAAGCCGGAAGCGTGGCCGCTGGCACGAATATGGAACAGCTTGTTTGCCGCAAGGAGCAGCAGGACGGACAGAAGGTAGATCGTACAGATCAGTGCAACGGCCGCACTGCATGCAGACAGCAGACTGTACAGCCATGTGCCGACATATCCGACTGCAGAACAGATAAAAGCGAGATTGCGCTGCCCCTCACGGCCCCTGCGCCTGATGGAGGGTAAAAGCAGGGACAGGGGATAGGCGGAAGCAGGAACGAGGGCCAATCCGAATACGGGGACGGCGAGATCCCATGCGGAGCCGAATGCCGTCGGTTTGCCTGCATAAAGAATTGCAAACAGCACAACGGCCATGAGCGGCGGCGCAGAGAGAATGCGGAGTACATAGGCAAGCCTTTCTTTCGATGATCTCATATTGATCGTCTCCTTTCTTGCTACAGAGCCTTATTGCTCGCACTTGCGGAAACTGCCGTCGCCGAGGAAAAACAGCGCCAGCGTCCCCGGGCCGACATGCGCGCCGGTCACGGGCTCATAGCAGACGGTCAGGATCCGTTTCGGCGGGTTGTACCGGCATAGCAGCTTGCCAAGCTGCTCCGCTTCTTCCGGACAGTCGGCGTGCGCGATGCCGATCGTCTGCGCATCTGCACTTCGAACATATTCGTTATATTGCGCTGCGAGCGTTTCAATGGAGCGCTTTCGGCCGCGAACCTTTTCGGCGCAGACGATCTTTCCTTCGACGTCGCCCTTCAAAATGGGTTTGATATGCAGTACTGCCGCAAGCGCTGCTTTGATGTTGGAAATGCGGCCTGTCGCACGCAGGTATTTCAGGTCTTCAACAGTGAATACCTGGCACATGGCATGACGCAAACGATCCAAAAGAGACGCGGTTTCTTCCAGTGTAAAGCCCTGTTCCCGGCAATCCACAGCACGCATGGCCAGCAGCCCTTCGCCGAGAGACGCGCTCAGCGTGTCGACCAGCAAGAGCGTCCGCGTCGGGAACTCCTTGCGCAATTCTTTCGCAGCCATGGATGCGGAGGAAAATGAGCCGCTGATCCCGGAGGACATGCCGATATAAAGCACGTCGTTTCCACCCTCAAGCAGGGGGCGAAGATGTTCGATATATCGCTGCGGTGTGACCTGCGAGGTGCGGACCGATGTGCCCGTTCGCATGGCGTTGTAATATGCAGCGCCGTCGAAAGCCGCAGTGTCGATGCAGGTGCGTTCTTCATCGCCTACAAGAAATGTGAAGGGAACGACTGTCACATCGTGTGCCTTCAAATAGGCGCTGTCAAGGTTTGCCGAGGTGTCGGTTACAATGCTAAACATAGTCATAAAGGCTCCAATATCTAATCTTTAAGATTAGATTAACACGTCATGATTAACGTGTCAAGTGTTCGACACGACAGGAAAGCTTTGCAGGAAGAACCGCCGCGTGTTATACTAAGGGCAAATGAAGAGAGAGATGGGAAGAAGATGGCATACGATAAACAGCTGATCGCAGGAAAACTTCGCCGTTGGGAAAAGTATTTGCTTCGGTATCATCTTCCGGAATGGGAGAGTATTCCGAATATGGGATTGTACATGGAGCAGGTGGTGGATCTGCTCATGGAGTATCTCGACTATATGCCGCCCGAGCTGAAAGAAGAGCAGGTGATTACGGGCGCTGCGATCAATAATTATGTGCGCAGGGGGTTTTTGCCGGGACCGAAAAAGAAACGGTATTACAGGCTGCACATCGCCTGCTTGATTATGATCTGTACGCTTAAGCAGAGCCTGAACATGTCGATGATACAAAAGCTGCTGCCGGCCGGAGAGGACGAGCAGAGCATTCGGGAGGCATATGAATCGTTTGTGCAGCGGCATCGTCTGACGGCAAGGTACTTTGTCGATCAGGTGCGGCTCGCAGGCGCCGTGATTTTGGATCATGCGGATACGAGGGAGTCTGCGGTGCAGACCACGGAGGAACTCATCACATCTACGGCGATGGTCGCGGGATTCTCGCGGCTGCTGGCAGAAAAGCTGATCCTGCTGGATAATCGCACGCTTGAGGATGGCGGCAGCATCGAGATCGAATAGGAAAACGCACGATAGGGAAACGCACCATAGAAAAGCCTGCCCGGAATCGGTGGGCTTTTGACAATTCCCTATCGGGACTATGGGTGGAATGGCGTTCGCACACCGCTGTATGCACGGCGTCGCTGCTTATGTGCCGCCGCGCCGCGAAAAGGGACTGTCTCTGACAGCGTAACCGTTTGAGACAGTCCCTCGTTTTCTCGCTTGCAGCTCGGATTACACGGTTTCCCGCGTTCCGTAATAGGCGTTGAGATACATTTGCCGGATCTCGTGCATCAAGGGATAGCGGGGATTTGCGCCGGTGCACTGGTCGTCAAAGGCCTGCTCGACCATCGCGTCGAGCCGGTTGAGGAAGTCCGTCTCGTCAATGCCATAGTCGCGGATCGTCTTTTTGATGCCGACCTGTTCCTTGAGCGCGTCGACCGCGGCGATCAGACGTTCCAGCTTTTCCGCATCGGTGTTGCCGCCGAGCTTGAGGTAGTCGGCGATCTCCGCATAACGAGCAAGCGTATGCGGATGGTCATATTGCGGGAAAGTCCCCATCTTGACCGGGACCTCGGCGGCGTTGAAACGCAGAACCTCATCGATCATCAGAGCGTTGGCTACGCCGTGGGGCAGATGGTGAAATGCCCCGAGTTTGTGCGCCATGGAGTGGCATACGCCAAGAAACGCATTAGCAAAGGCCATACCGGCCATGCAGGCGGCGTTCGCCATATTTTCCCGCGCGCGCGGATCGCCGGAACCGTTGGCGTAGGCCCTGGGCAGGTTTTCAAAAATCAGCTTCAGACTGCGAAGGGCGAGACCGTCGGTGTAGTCCGTTGCCATGACGGAAGCGCAGGCCTCGAGTGCGTGGGTCACCGCGTCGATGCCGGAAGCGGCAGTCAGACCTTTGGGGGCGTTCATCATCAAATCTGCGTCCACGATCGCCATCTTCGGCAGCAGTTCATAGTCCGCCAGCGGATATTTCACGCCCGTGACCTCATCTGTGATGACAGCAAATGGCGTGACTTCGGAACCGGTGCCGGCGGTGGTGGGAATCGCGACAAAATAGGCGCACTCCCCCATCTTCGGGAAGGTGTAGACGCGCTTTCGAATGTCGCAGAAGCGCATTGCCATGTCCTGAAAATCTACGTTGGGATGCTCGTAGAGGACCCACATGATCTTTCCTGCGTCCATTGCCGATCCGCCGCCTACCGCAAGGATGAGATCCGGCCGGAACGCCGCCATCTGTGCTGCGCCCTCTTTGGCGCATGCCAGCGTGGGGTCGGGTGCAACGTTATAGAATGTCGTATGCGTGATACCCATTTCGTCGAGCTTCTGCTCGATAGGCTTCGTATAGCCGTTTTGATAGAGGAACGTGTCTGTGACGATGAACGCTCTTTTGTGATCTTCCAGCTCGTTGAGCGCGACAGGCAGGCAGCCCTTTTTGAAATAGGTCTTTTCCGGTGCGCGAAACCAAAGCATATTCTCCCTCCTGACCGCGACGGTTTTGATGTTCAGCAGTTGGTGAACGCCCACGTTCTCAGACACCGAGTTGCCGCCCCAGCTTCCGCAGCCGAGAGTCAGAGAAGGCGTCAGCTTGAAATTATACAAATCGCCAATGCCGCCTTGTGAGGAGGGCGTATTGACAAGAACGCGGCAGGCCTTCATCGCATGGGCAAATGCGGCGAGTTTTTCCTTTTGGTTGACTTCATCGAGATAGATGGAGGCGGTATGGCCGTAGCCACCGTCNNNGGCCGTAGCCACCGTCGCGGACGAGCCGGTCTGCCGTTTGCAGTGCGTCACTGAAATCCGCAGCGCGATACATCGCCAGGATCGGAGACAGCTTTTCGTGCGCGAACGGCTCGGAAAGCTCGGTCGATTCGACTTCACCGATCAGGATCTTTGCTTTTTCCGGCACATCGATCCCTGCCAGCGCGGCAATATCATGCGCTGTTTGACCGACGATCTTTGCGTTCAGCACGCCGTTGATGAGAATCACGCCGCGCAGTTTTTCGGCTTCCTCGGCGTTCAGGACGTAGCAGCCGCGCCGAAGGAACTCCGCTTTGACCGCATCGTAAATGCTGTCGAGAACCACAACGCTCTGCTCCGAAGCACAGATCATGCCATTGTCAAACGTTTTCGAGTGGATCACAGAGGAAACCGCCAGCAAAAGGTCGGCGCTGTCATCAATGAGCGCAGGGGTATTGCCGGGGCCGACGCCGAGCGCAGGCTTGCCGGAGGAATAGGCCGCCTTGACCATGCCGGGACCGCCGGTGGCAAGGATCAGATCCGCCTCACGCATCAGCTGATTGCTCAGCTCCAGCGCCGGCTGATCGATCCACCCGATGATGTCTTCCGGTGCGCCCGCAGCAACGGCCGCTTCCAGCACGACTTTTGCCGCCGCGATGGTGCAGTCTGTTGCCTTTGGGTGCGGGCTGAGGATCATGCCATTACGGGTCTTAAGGCACAGCAGCGCCTTGAAGATGGCGGTGGAGGTGGGGTTGGTCGTTGGGATCACAGCGGCGACCACGCCGATCGGTTCCGCAATCTTTTGGATGCCGTAGGCCGGATCCTCCTCGATCACACCGCAGGTTTTGGTATCTCTGTAGGCGTTGTAAATGTATTCGGAAGCAAAATGGTTCTTAATGACCTTATCCTCGACCACGCCCATGCCCGTTTCTTCGACGGCGAGTTTGGCCAGCGGGATGCGCATCCGATTGGCAGCGGAAGCGGCGGCAAGAAAAATGCGATCCACCTGCTCCTGTGTGTATTCAGCAAATCTTCGCTGAGCAGCGCGGCACCGAGTCAGCGCGTCAGTCAGATCGTTGGTATCGATAACCTGTGCGTATACTTTTTCCATAACCATCATCCTTCGACAGTATTTATCAGTAAAAATTTACTGATATAATTTTATTGATATTATAATATAGATTTATGGGAATGGCAAGCACAATTTTTTGCTTACGATGCGTGGACTGTCCGTGGGACGCCGCGCTGTATTTTCGGATCTACTTCTCGTGCAGGTACACAACGGCCACGACGCTTGCATTGAGCGGGCATGTCGCCCCGTCGTTGATTACGAAGGCTATGCGGCAGAAGCGCGGGAGCGCTGCAAGCATGCGGACGAGCGGACCGTGCTCGAAGCGCTTAACAAGCTGTCGGTGTCACCGATCACGCGCCGCTAATTTGGTGGCAACCGGAGAAAATTTTTCCAAATTTCAGACGGTTTTTGATATTGAGGCGCAGCCTCAAGCGGAATCGAGGAAGCATGAAAACAGCCCGGAATCTCTACGATTCCGGGCTGTTTGGCGGAGAACGGAACCACGACTCATCAAACAACACACTAAATAAAAACTCAGCGCACAGGCGACAGCACTCACAGCTAACCTACAATTTATAGAAAATATCGAACAATCGAGCCGTTTGCAATAGCAAGCGGCTCTTTTCATATCAAAAATGACAAGGAGGACAACCACATGACCAAAGTAATCGCCCTCGCCAACCCAAAAGGCGGCGTGGGCAAAACGACCACCACCGTGAATCTCGGCATCGGGCTTGCGCGGCAAGACAAGAAGGTGTTGCTCGTTGACGCGGACGCACAGGGCAATTTGACGGATTCGCTTGGCTGGAACGAGCCGGACAAGCTCCCCGTTTCCCTCGCCACCATTATGAGCAAGGTTATCATGGAAGAACAGATCGAGCCGGGCGAGGGCATTTTGCACCATGCGGAGGGCGTTGACCTCATGCCCGCCAACATCGAGCTATCCGCTATGGAGGTATCGCTTGTCAACACCATGAGCCGCGAGATCGTGTTGCGGAACTATCTGAAAGAGGTTAAGGGCAAGTACGATTATGTTCTCATTGACTGTATGCCGAGCTTGGGCATGATTACGGTCAATGCGCTTGCGGCTGCGGATGGATAAACGCGAGAACGACACGCTGGACACTGTGCCAGAGCAAGAGGAGGAAAAGGTGAGGAAACGCGATGATTTTGAAAGGTAAAAACCTGTTGCATATTCTGCTGATTGTGGGTATACTATTAGTAGGAAAGTAAGACTTTCCTACTAATGCCGCAGGAGGTGAACGAATATGTTGGCAGAGCTTCGTACAAAGTCACAAGTTACGATACCCAAAGAGGTCGTGACAAAGCTCGGCATCAAAGAGGGCGATAAGCTCGATGTTGTGGAAAAGGATGGCGTAATACAGCTTATCCCCGTGGTGGTGTACCCCAAAAAGTATGTTGACGAATTGAAAAGCGAGATCGACGGCATCAAAGCAAAGGTCGCAGAGGGAACACAGCCGGTATTCTCCACTATCGACAGTCTGTTCGACGCATTGGAGAAGTAAATATGGCGTATCAGTTTACCTTTACCGACAGGTTTCAAAAGCACTTCAAAAAGCTGAACGCGAATGAAAAGAAGCAGCTTATGAACAAGCTGGAGCTGCTTTCGGAAAACCCTATGCACCCGTCCCTTAGAACAAAGCGGATTCAAGGAACGACTGACTTATTCGAGTGCAGCGTGAACATGGACATTCGTATTGTTTGGTTTTATGAGGGCAGCGTGATGATAATCCTCGTTGATGTCGGACACCACGATGTGTTGAATCAATACTAAAACAGAGCTTGCTAAGAGCGTCGGAGCGATCCGGCGCTTTTTGTATGCTCCGAAATGAAAGGCAGGCGAAACAATGCCATACATCGACCATGAAATTATACTGGAAGCAAAGAAAATGGACTTGCTGACCTATCTTGAAAACTACGACCCGCATGAGCTTGTTCATGTGTCCGGCGATGTCTATTGCACGAAAACCCACGACAGCCTCCGAATATCCAACGGAAAGTGGTGCTGGTATTCGCGTGATATAGGCGGCAGATCGGCACTCGACTATCTCATTAAGGTGAAAGGCTATTCGTTTTTAGACGCGGTGGAGCATATCATGGGGCGGGCGGCGACAGCGCCGCCCGTTTCGCTACCAGCCCAAAAAGAAAAGGAAAAGCGGCTTGCGCTCCCTCCCCCATATAAGAACGCCGATACAGCCGATCAAAAGATGCGATGCATATTGGGAACTCCGTTTGAGCCTTTCCGCCGCCTGCTCCCGAAGGTTCAGCATCTGCTCGGCATAGGGGCGGAACGCCCTGCCCTCGCCGGTCAGCGCCACGCCGCCGCTGCGGTGAAACAGCGTTTGTCCCAATTCCTTTTCAAGCTCAAATATGCGCTTGCTCACGGCGGATTGGGAGATAATAAGCCGCTGCGCACAGCGGGAGAAATTCTTCGTTTCCGCCAGAGCAAGAAAGGTTTCAAGCTGTTCCGTGTTCATGGACGCCCCTCCGATTCTCATGGGGAATAGAAACGATTCGGATAATTCGTTTTATCTATTGTACCAAACGTGGTAGAATTGTCAACAGAAATACCTGCGGGACGAAGGAGAGGATAACATGCTGCTGAAGCAAAAAAGCTATGACCTGACAGAAGGCCCTGTCCGTAAAATGCTTGTGCTATTCGTGCTGCCCATCATTGCCGGAAGCCTGTTTCAGCAGCTCTATACCACGGCTGACGCTGCAATCGTCGGCCGGTTTGCCGGAAAGCAGGCGCTTGCCGCCATCGACGCGGTATATAACCTCATCCGGCTACCCACGGTGTTTTTTACGGGCCTGGCTTCGGCGGCGACAATACTCATATCGCAGCACTATGGGGCAAAGAAAAGCGAAACATTGGCTGAAACGGCCCATACGGCGGTGCTGTTCAGCTTCTTTGCGGGGCTGCTGCTGACGCTGCTGGGTGTGCTGCTTGCGCCCGCCTGCATACGGCTGCTGAATGTGCCTGAGGATATCTGCCCCATGACGCTGCGCTATACGCAGATATATTTTTCCGGCATGGCCGCCTCTATGGTTTACAATATCGGTGCGGGGATATTCAGAGCGGTCGGAGATTCTAAAACGCCGTTCGTATTTCTGCTCATCGCCAACGGCGTGAATGTGGCGCTTGATTTGCTGTTCGTGGCGGTATTCAGGTGGGGCGTTGCGGGCGTGGCGCTGACCACGGTTTTTTCTCAGCTTTTGAGCGCTGCGCTCATGCTGTCCGCCCTCACGCGCACAAAACTCCCCTGCAAAATCATCCTGAACAGGCTGCGCATCCGCGGACAGAGCCTTGCCCCGATTTTGAAAAAAGGCTTGCCCATCGCGGTACAGTCCACGCTGTATCCGCTGGCCAATATGCTGGTGCAGTCAAGGATCAATCCCTTCGGCACGGACAGCATCGCGGCCTGGGCCGTATGCGGCAAGCTGGATTTTCTCGTCTGGCTCATTGCGGACGCCTTCTGCGACGCGGCGGCCACGTTTGTTGCGCAGAATTACGGCGCGCGACGGTATGACCGGGGGCGCAGGGGAGTAAAAACGGCGCTCCTGATGTCGATCGGGGTCATAGGCCTGCTGAGCGTCGGGCTGTATCTGTGGAATGTGCCGCTGGCGCATATATTCGTACAGGACGCAGGCGTTATCGCCATCAGCGCCCGCATCATGGCGGTGCTTGCCCCGCTCTATATTCTATACGTCCCGGGCGGCGTGCTGCCCGGAGCCGTCAGGGGCACGGGCGACACCTTCCGTCCCATGCTCATGACGCTGGCGGGCTGCTGCGTCACCCGCGTGATATGGGTATTGCTCATAGCGCCGCTGCGCCCGACGCTCATGATGGTGCTGCTCTGCTACCCCGTATCCTGGGCGATCACATCGTTGATGTTCATATTGTACCGTGTATTTTATGAAAAAGCGCCGCAGGCTCCTGCGCCTGTGATCTGCGAAGGGCCTTTGCCGAAAAATGATCCGCAAAATCTCTGTTAAGCCCCCTTTCCCTCTTGACAGGGCAAGAACCCTTGATTTATACTAAGCGCAAATAATGATTCTTATTCTTGTAAGGAGTGGCTGCAATGTCTAAATACGCAGAGGAGATATTGGCCGCCGTA
>HF985506.1:0-2064 GCA_000432015.1 Clostridium sp. CAG:1024
GCCCACGGAGCAAACGCAGGTCATGGCCTCGAGCTTTTCGAGCGAGAGCGCCCCGTTCCTTGCCGCCGCGATCATGCCCGCATCCTCGCTGACCGGAATGAACGCGCCGGACAGTCCGCCGACATGCCCAGACGCCATGACGCCGCCCTTTTTCACCGCGTCGTTCAGCAGTGCAAGCGCGGCGGTCGTGCCGGGTGCTCCCGCCTGTTCAAGCCCCATCTCTTCCAGAATATACGCCACGGAATCGCCCACCGCGGGCGTGGGTGCAAGCGACAGATCGACGATGCCGAACGGAACGCCGAGACGTTCCGCCGCCTCGCGCGCCACGAGCTGTCCCATGCGCGTGATGCGGAATGCGGTCTTTTTGATCGTTTCCGCAACCACGTCAAACGATGCGCCGCGCACCTGCTCCAGCGCGCTCTTGACCACGCCGGGGCCGGACACGCCGACATTGATGCAGCACTCCGGCTCGCCCGCGCCGTGGAACGCGCCGGCCATGAACGGATTGTCCTCCACGGCGTTTGCAAACACAACGAGCTTTGCACAGCCGAGGCCGTCCTGCTCCGCGGTGCGCGCGGCAGTCGCTTTGACCGTTTCGCCCATCCAGCGGACGGCGTCCATGTTGATGCCGGCGCGCGTGGACGCGACGTTGACCGAGCTGCACACGCGGTTCGTCACGGCAAGCGCCTCCGGAATGCAGGCAATGAGCCGCTCGTCCGCGCGGGTCATGCCCTTCTGCACCAGCGCGGAAAACCCGCCCACAAAATTCACGCCAAGCTCCTCGCCCACGCGATCGAGCGTTTTTGCAAAGACGACGTAATCCGTCGTGCGGGACGCAGCCGCGATCTCCGCGATCGGCGTAACGCTGATGCGTTTGTTCACGATCGGGATGCCGAACTCGGTCTCGATCTGCTCTCCGGTTTTGACGAGCTTCCCCGCAAGGCGCATGATCTTGTCATACGTCTTTTGGCACGCCGTCTGCGCGTCGCCGTCCGCGCAGTCCGTGAGCGATATGCCCATCGTGATCGTGCGGATGTCGAGGTGCTGCTGCTCGATCATTCGGATCGTTTCAAGAATTTCCGTTTGATTCAGCATGTCAGTTCACCGAATGCATGGCGTTGAAAATGTCCTCATGCTGGATACGGATGGACAGCGCCATTTCCTCTCCGAGCCGGTTCAGCGCGTCGCGCAGTACGGTAAACTCCGCCGTGCAGCCCTGCACGTCCACAAGCATGACCATGGTAAAGTATTCGTTCATGACCGTCTGACTGATGTCGAGCACATTCACGCCGTATTCCGCAAGCAGCGTGGCGACGCGCGCAATGATCCCCACGCGGTCGTGTCCTACGACGGTTACAATGGCTTTTTTCATATTGTATCCTCCGCAATCTGGCTTTGCTTTGTAAGCATACCACAAAAACGCTTGCTTGTTGAGCGCTTTTTTGTTAGCATAGTAAAAGATAGGGGAACGGTGTCGAACGCGTCCTGTTCGGATGCGTCCGCCGATCCCCGTTCCAGTTTCGAAATAGGGAAAGGCGCTGCATCTCTTCCAATGACCATTCTGGATCGCGACCGGGCGGGGCTGCCCGTTTCCATCGATGAACCCGAATATCCCGTCATCAATGAAATCATCGCCCGTGCGCACCGTATCTGCGCGGGCATGAACACTGGTTATTGTCCGCCCGACCGCGTGCGTTCGCTGTTTGCAGAGTTCACGGAAACGGAGCCCGACGAAACGCTTCGCATCTGTCCGCCGTTGCATGTCGGTTTCGGAAAAAACCTCCGTGTGGGCAAAAACGTGTTTTTCAATACCGGCTGCACGATCATGGATCGCGGCGGCGTCACCATTGGAGACGACACCTTTCTCGGCCCGAACGTCAGCCTCATTACAACGAACCACGGCCTTGCCCCGTCGGAACGGCGTTCGACCGTATCCAAGCCCATCGTCCTCGGCAAAAACGTTTGAATCGGCGCGGGCGCGATCGTCCTGCCCGGCGTGACGATCGGGGACAACAGCGTCGTCGGCGCAGGGGCGGTCCTAGCGGGCCACAACCGGGCATATCT
>HF985506.1:2108-13378 GCA_000432015.1 Clostridium sp. CAG:1024
TTCTCCGCTCGCTGTGACCCGTTTCCCGTTTTAGCGGCGGCCCCATCGTCCTTTCTTTGGAGTATTCCGTATGACCCAGCTGCCCGAAGCCTTTCTCCGCCGTATGCACCGTCAGCTCGGCGACCCCGGCTATGCCGATTATCTTTCCGCCATGGAGCGGACGCGTCCCCGTGCTCTGCGCGTCAACACGCTGAAAACAGACGTTGCGGCGTTTCTTTCGCTTGCGGATGCAGCGCTGACGCCCGACGAGATCGTACCGGAGGGCTTTTTCGTTCCGGAGGACTTCCCGGTCGGAACGAATCCCCTGCATGCTGCGGGCCTATTCTATATGCAGGAACCGTCCGCGCAGTTTCCGGCGGCGCTGCTCTGCGCAAAACCGCATGAAACGGTGCTGGATCTGTGCGCCGCGCCAGGCGGAAAGACGGGACAGCTCGCCGCAGGGATGCAGAACACCGGGCTTCTCATCGCCAACGAGATCGTTCCGCAGCGTGCGGGCGTGCTCTCCGGCACGTTGGAGCGGCTCGGCGTACAAAATGCAGTCGTTACGAACATGCGGCCGGACGCGCTTTGTCCTCTGCTTTCCGGCAGCTGCGACGCCGTGCTTGTGGACGCGCCCTGCTCGGGCGAGGGCATGTTCCGCAAAGAACCGCAGGCGGTCTGCGATTGGTCGGAAGCGCACGTGCGCGCCTCGGCGGAGCGGCAGCGCCGCATTCTCGAGAGCGCGGCAGTCTGCGTCAAGCCCGGCGGCAGACTGGTCTACTCGACCTGCACCTTCTCCCCCGAGGAGAACGAAGAGACGGTCGCATGGTTCCTCGCCGCACATCCGGCGTTTTCCTGCGCCGCGCAGAAGAGGTTTTATCCGCACACTTCAACGGGCGAGGGCCAATTTGCTGCGCTGCTTCTGCGCGACGATTCCCCCGTGCCCGCCGCAATTGAAAAAACGCAGTCGGGCGGCCGGCGCGTCCCTTCCCGCAAAGGAAAGCCGATCAATCCTGCGACGGACGCGGCGCTCGATCGTTTTTTCAAAGAAACTATGACTGTGCGCCCCGGAGCGACCCCGCTGTTTCTCCCGGACGGCCGCGTATTTTTGCAGCCGGAACGCGTGCCGGACGCGCTCTCCGAGATGCGCGTGCTCTCCTGCGGCGTGCTCGCGGGCGAGCTGCGCGGCGAGCGGTTCCGGCCTGCGCACGCGCTGTTCCTTGCGTACCCCGGGGACGAATTTTTGACGGCGCTCACACTCGACGGCGCAGCGCTTTTTGCATTTCTTGCAGGTGAAACGGTCCCCTGCGACCCGTCTCTTACCGGATACGCCGCAGTCTGCGTACACGGGCATCCGCTGGGCTTCGGGAAGTGCGACCGCGGAACGCTCAAAAACCACCTTCCGAAAGGACTCCGTCTGCGCTGAGCGGTTCGGAGAAGCATAGAAACATGGCGATCAAAGGAGGATCCGAACAAACATGAAAATCGCAATCATCGGCGGCACCAACATCGAAACGCTGCCCATTCCCTATCACGAGCAGGCCGTGTCCACCCCTTACGGTGACGTCATCGTGTTTCACGGCGCGCTGGAGGACGGCGTAGAGGTCATCTTCCTCTCCCGCCACGGCGTACTCTATGCGCTCGATCCCGGCCAGATCAACTATCGTGCGAACGTATACGCGCTGCATCAGCTCGGCGTCACGCATGTGGTCGGCGCGACCTCGGTCGGGACCTGCGACTATACCTGCCATCTCGGAAACTTCTGCCTCATCTCGGATTTTCTCGATTTCACAAAATCCCGGGAATCCTCCTTTGAACGCGAACACAGGCAGGGACTTCACGCGGGCATGGAGGACGTATTCAGCACCACGCTGTCCATGACGCTCGAATCTCTCATCCGCGAGCATAGTCTGCCCTATGCCGGGCGCGCAGTCTATGCCTGCATGGAGGGTCCGCGCTTTGAGACCGCTGCGGAGATCCGGATGCTGCGGATGCTCGGTGCGCAGGTCGTTGGCATGACGATCGTTCCGGAAGCGCCGCTCTGCCGTGAACTCGGCATGGAATATGCGGCTCTCGGCATCGTCGCAAACTACTGCACCGGCATGACGGATGAGGTCACGGATCGCGGCATCGGCTGCATCATGGCGGAGCGGCGGAACGATTTCTTCCAGCTCTGCTTCGATCTCGTTCGCCGGCTGGCAAAGTCATAAGCGGCGGCACATTTTTTTCGAACAAAACACTTTTTCTGCGAACAAAAAAACGGCTGCATGGGCGCGCGACCCTGTGCAGCCGTCTTTCTTTTTATGCGTGCGAAACGATCGCGCTCAGCCCTCCGTCCTCGCCGCGCGCAGCAGTTCCAGCGCCTGCGCTTTGCGGATCACATGGCAGTCGGGATTTTGAAAATCGTTCTCCGGACAATACCCGAGCGCCGCGCAGGACGGGCCGGCGTCGCGGAACAGATCGGGCGCCGCCTCCTTGCAGAGCCGCAGCATTTTCCATGCCATGTCGCGGATCTCCGCCTGTGCGTTCCTGCAGCAGCGGATTCGGAACCAGTCGAGCAGCGCGTGCGCGTTCATGCCGACAAGCGCCTTGAACTCCGTCGCCTGCGGCTTGAGATAGCGCAGGTCCTCCTCCGGGAGTCCCGCTTCGACGCCGGCATCGTACCACTGCTCCGTGAGACGCAGAAGCGCCTCGCCCGACAGCCGGATCGGCGTTCCGTCTTCAAGCGTGCATTCCACGCTGTGCGCAAGAATGCCGTCCGGCACGACCACATCAAACGAACGTTTCCCGTGTTTATCCACCCGGCCGCTCTTGATGAGGTAATTGGCCATCCGTTTTCTCACAAGCTGCACCTCCGTCACGCGGGAGTACCCCTCCACGCCGAACAGGAAATAGTCAAATTCCGTTGCGGCAAGGTGGCCCTTGTCCACGATGGAGCGCACGAGCGCCGCATTATACGGCGACGCGATGATCTCCGACAGTCCTTTCTCCGTGCGTGTGAACCGCGCCGCGACGTCCGTATACACCCTTCCGCCGCCCGCGATGAGTACGACGTTCCCGTCACCGACCCGTCCGATGTTCATATGACAACCTCCCCGTTTTGATTGATGACACGGACGATGCCCGCGTTTTTGATGAGCCGCTTGCAGATCAGACACGGCGTGGCGTCCGCGATGGCGCCGCCGTTTTCAAAGCCCGCAAGATACAGCGTTCCGCCCAGCATATCGCGCCGGCTCGCGGAGATGATGGCGTTCTGCTCCGCATGGACAGCCACGCATTTTTCATACTGCTCGCCGTGCGGGATGTTGTTGTGCTCACGCCAGCAAACGCCGACGTCACAGCAGTTTTCGTCTCCGCGCGGCGCGCCGTTGTAGCCGGTCGCAACGATCTCGTCGTTTTTGACGATGACTGCGCCGTACTGCCGTCTGAGACAGGTGGATCGTCTCGCGACCTCCGCCGCGATAGAGAGGTAATACGCCTCCTTGCCGATTCGCTGCATGTTTATCCTCCGAACAGGTAGATATTGTATATTAAACCATGGAACGCGCGTTCGTTGCAAGCCGCAGGACAAAAATTTAACGCGGCCGCGAATGCGCTTCTCCATTTTTTGAAAGACTAAGCGAAAAGTACGGCGGCCCGTCCGCCGTTTGGAGGCGAACCGACACCCATGCTGATCCTGTTCCTGCGCGCTGCGCTGATGTACGCGCTTGTATTTACCGTACTCCGCCTAACCGGCAAGCGTCAGATCGCGGATCTCCAGCCTTTTGACCTCCTAATCACGCTCATGATCGCGGATCTGGCCTCCTGCGCCATCGCGGACACGGGGATCCCGCTCACCTACAGCGTCGTTCCTATCCTCGCGCTCTACCTTGTGCAGCAGCTCGTGAACTGGATCTGTCTCAAAAGCAGCCGTCTTCGCCGCGCGCTCTGCGGCAATCCGCTTCTGCTCATTGCGGACGGTGTTTTGCAGGAGGACGTCATGCGCGCGGCAAACTACACCGTGGTCGACCTGCTCGACCAGCTCCGCGCAAAGGATGTTTTTGACCTCAGCAACGTCAGCTATGCCATTCTTGAAACGAACGGCTCGCTGAGCGTCCTGCAAAAATGTGCATACCAGACGCCCACCGCGCAGGATCTGGGTCTCCCGCTCAAAAACGACGAAGGACTTGCATACATGCTCGTGCTGGACGGCGTGATCTCCGAGCGCGCTGTGCGCAGCACGGGCGTCAGCCGTGACTGGGTGCTGGAACAGCTCAAAAAGGCGGGGATCCGCGACCCACGAGACGTGTTTTTCGCGCAGCTCACGCCGGACGGCACGCTCTTTATCCAACAGCGGCAGACAAACGGCGCGCGGCAGACCGTGCTCGAAACGGAGGCGAAAAAACATGCGGTTTAACCGGATCCGACGCACGGTGAATCTCATTGTCGCCGCGCTCCTGCTCTTTCTGTTCATCGTGCCGGGGCTGTATCTGTCCCGCACGACGGACGCGATGCTTCGCTTCGTAAACGCGGCGGAACAAGCGGCGCTCTCCGGCGATCTGCCCCTTGCGCAGCGGGAGCTTTCGGCACTTTCCGAAACAACGCGTGAAAAGCTCCCCGTCTGCAAGCTGTTTCTCGATCACGGTGCGGTAGACGCTCTGCTCACGGCGGTCGAAGCGGCGGCGCCGCTGTCTGAGCGTGAGGATCTTCTCGTCGCTGCGGCGGGTCTGCGCTGCGGCGTGGAGCAACTGCGCGAGATCGAGCTGTTCTCTCTGAAAACGCTGCTGTAACGCTCTCCGCGCAGGCTGAGGAAACGCCGTTGTCCCGGCTTCAGTCCTTCTGCACGAAATAGCGGTGCAGCATGAACTCCCGCAGATATGCCGCGTTTTCCGCGCTAACGGGCTTCGGCGTGCCGAGCGTGCGCACCATACGGTATACCTCCGCCGTCATCTCGAGCACCGCTGCCGTTCGGAACGCTTCGTCCATATCGCGGCCGAGGCAGACTGCGCCGTGGTTTGCGAGCAGACAAGCCATGCCGTCTTTCCCAAGGGCAGCCAGGGCGTTTTGCGCAAGCGCTTTCGTGCCGGGCAGCGCGTATGCGGCGCAGCGCACCGTACCGCCGAGCGACTGCGCAGCCTCGTCGATAACGGGAGGGATGTCCTCGTGCAGACAAGCGAACACCAGAGACTGCACGGGATGCGTGTGTACGATTGCGCAGATCTCCGGCCGCGCCCCGTAAATGCCGAGGTGCAGGGCTGTCTCAACGGTCGGCTTGCGTTCGCCCGCGACGCGTTCGCCCGAAAGCGTCATCACAACGACGTCCTCCGGGGAAATGCGGTCATACGCCATGGCAGACGGCGTGATGTAGACCAGTCCCGTCGCCGGGTCACGAAGGCTGAGATTCCCCCATGTCTCGACCGTGAGTTTCTTTTCAAGCAGGCGCTTGCCCGCGCGCACGAGCGTTTCTCTAAACTCCATATGTTGCCTCCGTTTCACTCGTCAAGCAGCGGTTCCAAGATCTCGCAGAGCGCCTCATGCACCGCAGCATACCCCTCCGGTGCGTCCGCCGCGCTTCCCGACGCATTGATCTCCGTGGCGTCGCCAAAGCAGACGGACAGCCGGAAGGCTTGTTTCTTCCCTTTGCCCGAGAAACCGTCCCAGTCGCGAACATGCTCCAGCAGGAGAACGTCCGAAAGCGCATCCAGCACGGATGCGTCCGCCGTTCCCTGCACGGCCTCGCCGTCCTTCTCCGCAAACAGGCACGCCGTACCGTCGCCGTCTCGGAACAGCAAAAACAGCGTTTCCCCGTACCGATAAGAAAAGCTCTCGATCTCCGACGCGGGCAGCGGCGCATACGGTTCGTCTCCGCTGTCCGGATCGCCCCATCCCTCCGTCTCCGTCGACTCCGGTTCGGCGGCGGGCGCGTCGCTTAGCGCAGCGGTCCGCGAGGGCGCCTCCGTCCGGACGGGCGCGCAGGCAAGGGTCGGCAGCAGGGCGAGCAGCAGCACGATCGCGGCAATTCGTTTGCACAAGGGCAACGCTCCCTTCAAAAGAAGCCGGATCCCGCAGAACGCGGACCCGGCGGAAGTCGGCGGATTCGTCACAGCTCCTTCACCCAGCAGCGGCGGCGCTTATGCTGTTCATAATCAAAGAACTTCCACTGCGCCTGCACCTTTTCGTTCAGTTCGAGCATTGGTCCCGTCTCCGCATAGCGGAAACCCGCCTTGATGACCTTTTTCTGCATCTCGTTCATGATGATCGCGTTTACGCCCGCGCCCTGCAAGTCGGGACGGACTGCGATGAGCAGAAGATCGAGCGTATCGTTCTTTCCCTTGAGCGCCCGCAGCATCGGGATCCAACCGAAGGGGAACATGCGGCCGCCGTTTTGCCGCTGCGCTTTTTCGAGTGAGGGACAGCTGATGCCGAATGCGACCATTTCGCCCGCCTCGTTATAGACGAATGCGGTCGTTCGCGGGTCGAGCATGGGCAGAAACTCGCTCACATACTTATCCGTCTGCTCCTCGGTCATGGGAACCACGCCGAACAGCGCCTTATAGGTCTCGTTCCAGAGTCCGAACATATCCTTGGCAAGCTCCTTGATCGGCTTGCCCTGATTGCCGAGATCGACCACGCGGAGTTTTTTCCGCTTCTGCACGCAGTCCGCGATCCGTTCAAGGCGCTCCACCGGCGCATCCGGGATCTTGATGCGGCACTCGATCCAATCGACTTCTTTCCCGTAGCCGCGGCGCTCCATCTGCCGGATATAATACGGGTGATTGTAATAGGTGATGAACAGGCTCATGCGGTCAAATCCCTCGACCAGCATGCCCTCGCGGTCCATGTCGGAAAAGCCGAGCGGGCCGTGCGCGTGCGTACAGCCGTGCGTTTCCCTGCCCCAGCGCTCCACCGCGTCGAACAGCGCGTCCACGACCTCGTCGTCGTCAATGAAGTCGATGTGCGTAACGGTCAGATAGTTTTTACCGAATTTCTCGTTCGCTCTGCGGTTATGGATGCCCGCGATCCTGCCGACGATCTCGCCGTCGCGCAACGCAAGAAAGCACTTTGCGTCGCAATATGCAAACGCAGGGTTTTTTCCGTGCTGCATGTCCGCGACCTGGCTGGACAGCATATCCGGCACAAAGTACGGATTGCCCCGGTAGAGCTTCCGCGGAAAGTCCATGAACCGCACCAGCTCGCGTTTTGTTTTCGCCTCCCGAATGTTTACCGTTCCCATAGTATCCCCTTATCCTTGTTTTACCGTTCGAAAGCGCAGACCTCCCACAGCCCGTGCCCTCGGTTTCTCCGACATTGGGTTGATCTGTCCGGCGTCGGCATGGCGAGCAGCCCTCCGCGTCGGCTCTATGCGTTCTCGCGGGTCCCCGCGTCCTGCTCCGCGGCTTCCGCTTCCGCCTTTCCTTGCTCCGCCGCAAGCTGCTTCCGCGCTCTGCGCTCTTTCCGCTTTCTGCTTGCGCGGCGGCTGAGGAGAACTGTCCCCACGACGATGCCGCCGATGACAAGCACGGGCAGGCCGATGTTCGCAAGAACGATGACGAAGCCCGCCAGAATGATGAGCAGGTAGTCCCAACTGTTTTCGAGGCCCTCAAGGATCCTGCCGCCCACGCCGGCCGCGCTCCAGCGATCGGTCTCCGCGACCTTCTTCGGCGTTTCGTTGATCGTCAGCTCCAGCGTCGCGTAGCGCACCTCGTGATCCCAGAGGTTGATGCGCCCCTGATAGGACTCGATCCTTTCGCGCACTTCGGCAAGCTGCTCCCGCACAAGCAGGATCTCTTCAACGGTCTTGCACTCCGCGAGGATCTGCATGAGCTGGGCTTCCTCGGCCTGCATGGTCTTGAGCCGCGCGCTCATATCATAATACTCGAGCGTCACGTCGTCACTCCAAAGCCGATAGTGCTCCGCTTCACCCAAACGCTCGAGACTTTGCACAAACGCCTCCAGCTGATCCGCAGGTACTTTGAGCGTTGCGCTCGCATAGTTCTTCCCCTCGGAATCCGTCCATTCATAAGACGAGGCAAGGTAACCGCCGAGCGCCTCGCACTGTCTGCGCGCGTTCTCAAGCGAATCCGCGGGGACGTCCGCCGTGATGGTCAGTTCTGCATTGTAGATGATCTTTTCGCCGTACCTGTTCTCCGCATCCGCGATACCGGCGGCGCCCTCCGGCGCCGGGGCTGTGGTCGCGGCTTCTTCGGTGGGTTCCTCATAGGCATAGGGGACGTCGTAGTCCGCCGATTTATCCTGCGCCATGTTCACGCCGTAAGCCATCGGTTCGGCTGCGGGGCTTTTCCGGCTGCCGCATCCAGTCAAAAGCAACGCCGCGGCAAGCAGCAGGGCAAACAGCTTGCATCGTTTCATACTGTACCTCCTTAAAATATACCATAGAATCGATGTGTTTGAAAGCGTCTTTCCGGCTTCTTCCGTCATTCCTCAGAAACGCCGCTCCCATTGGCCTCCATATAGAACACCAGTCTTCCCGCGACTTGGTTGCGCGCTGTTTTTTCGAGCGTGGGCGGGCGACGCCACTCCATTGCCGTCCGATTCCACTCCCTATGCCCGCCGGTTTTTGATCCTCTCCTGCTCTTCTTTTTCCAGCACGGTATAGGCGATCTTGCCCACAAGCGTTTTCGGAAGCGATTCGCGCACCTCGATCTCATAGGGCATGGCGTACTTTGCGATATTCTTTTTGCAATGCTCGAACAGCTCTTTTTTGAGCTCCGGCGTATCCTTCACGCCCGGCATAAGCACGACGAAGGCCTTGACCTTCTGCATCCTGTACGAATCCGGCACGCCGATGACGCAGCTCATCTGTACCGCTTCGTGCGCGTCGATGATATTCTCGAGCTGCGAGGGATACACATTGTAGCCGCTTGTGACGATCATGCGCTTGATGCGCTGCTTGAAGTAGATGAAGCCGTCCTCGTCCATCTTGCCGAGGTCGCCCGTGTGCAGCCAGACATACCCGTCGTCGTGGCGGCGGAGCGTACTTGCCGTCTCCTCCGGCTGGTTCACATACCCGTGCATCATCGTGGGGCCGGTCAGACAGATCTCTCCGTCTTCGCCATAGGGGACTTCGTCGATCGTGCCGGGCCTGACCACCTTATAATAGGTGTCCGGGAAGGGCAGTCCGATGCTGCCCTCTCTGTACAGATCGACCGGCGTGAGGCACGAGGCCGTCACGCACTCGGTCGTGCCGTAGCCCTCGCGCACCGTAACGGTCGCGCCGTGATCTTTCAAAAACTTATCGAACTTCTTCTTCAGCTCGATGGACAGCGAATCGCCGCCGGAGAACACGCCTTTCAGGCAGGCAAGGGAAACGCCGTTCATGTAGGGATTTCTCGTGATGCCCTCATACAGCGTCGGAACGCCGGCGATATAGTTCGGCTGCGCCTTCTTCAGCAGTCGCGCATAGCTCTCGACGGAGACGCGCGGCACGAGAATGGAATTGCCGCCCGCGACCATCATCGTATGGATGCACACGCCGAGGCCGAAGCCGTGGAACATCGGCATTGCCGCAAGCATGCTCTGGCCGGGCTCAAACGTCGTCGCCATGGCGATGGTCTGTAGTCCCAGTGCGTTAAAGTTCAGGTTGGAGAGCAGAATACCCTTTGTCTTGCCGGTCGTGCCGCCGGAGAACAGGATCGCCGCAGGATCGTGACCCGCACGCTTGACGATGTACGGCTCGGCATAGGTGTCGCCCTTTTTGAGAAAATCCGACCACGGCACGGCGGGGGGTTGCATGTCGAGGCGATCCATCTTGCGTCCCTCGGTGAGCCAGTAGCCAAACTTCATGATGGGAGAGAGCGCATCGGAAATGCTCGAAACAACGAGCGTATCCACGGGCGCTTCCTTCAGCACCTCCATGAATTTCCCGTAGAACATCTCCAGCGTGACCGCAGCAACAGAGCCGGAGTCCTTGATATAGAATGCGATCTCGCCGACGCTCGAGAGCGGGTGGATCATGGTCGCGACCGCGCCGATGAGGTTCAGCCCGTAGAAGCAGAGCACCGCCTGCGGACAGTTCGGCATACAAACGGTCACGCGGTCGTCCTTCCTGATCCCGGCGGCCGCAAACGCACGTCCGACGCGGGAGATCTGTTTCATCATTTCGGCATAGGTCGTTTTTTTACCCTGAAATGTGAAAGCGGTATAATTCGGATACTTTTCCGCGACTGCGGCGATAGCGTCCACCATCGATCCGTCCGGATAGGTCAGGTGCGCGGGAACCGTACCGTAATGCTTAAGCCAGGGTGCGGAAACTTCATAATCAAACCGAAGCGCTTCAGTATTCACAGCGGATCTCCTCCTTTGCGGGCGTGTCGAGCAGCTCCGGATGCGTCAGGAGGTGCTTGAGCAGCCGAACGGTCTTTGCATAGTAGTATCCGTCGGCAATGCGCTCGTCGAGCGTCAGTCCGATCTCGATGACCGGGCGCATCTCGGCCTTGCCCTCGTCGTCAAAGAACGGCTGCAAGTGCCGCTCGCCAACAACGACGAAAATGGAGTTCGTTCCCCAGTTCGTCAGGTGATGGTAGCCCGCGCGGAGCTTCAGCGAGCCGAGGTTCGTGATGAACACGGTGCTGTTGTACGGATCCTCCCGAAGAAGCGATTTCGGCATATGCCCGTGATCGTCGAGCCATGCCAGCAGGTTCATGCAGAGTTTCACGAGGAAAAACGGCATCTTCGTGATGAAATCCATCGTATCCGTCGTGTCATCCTTCTTGTCCCGCACGCGCAGGTCGTACACAAAGTCGCAGAGCTTGTCATGCATCTCGTTCATGCTGCTCTTGCCGCTCTCCGGATCGTACTTGAGGATCGCAAGGGCTTCCGCCCCGGTATCGGAGAACACCTTTTTCGCAACGAGCGAAAAGGAGATATGATCGCGCTGATAATACCGGCCGCCCTTGATGAAGCTATTCATGCGCGGCCGCATGTCGATCGCTCTGCCGAGCGCCGCAAGGATCGCCTGAAACGCCGTGTACCGATGCTCCGGGTTTTCGCCGTTCTTCTTTTCAAGATAGGCCTCGAGCGCGGTCACGTCCACGACCTCCTGAATAAACGCCTCGTTGTCCGCGCGGTTCGGGAGCATCGGCGGCATGATGACATGCATGCTGTCCAGTCCTCGGATCCGCCTGGCGTCATACCGATCGCCCCGGCGGCGTTTTTTGTTTGTTTCCATCGCTGCAATCCACCCCATAATAAATTCAGTATTAGTGCATATAGGTGTAAGTTACTATACCCGTTTTCCGTCAAAAAGTCAAATTGTTGTCACAATTTACCCGTCCCAAAGCGCAAAAAACAGC
>HF985506.1:13437-20176 GCA_000432015.1 Clostridium sp. CAG:1024
CCGCCGGGATTCGTCAGTCTCCGTTCTTTTCTGGCGCATCCCTTCGCACCGCCACGACGTCGTCGTCTAGCACGACCGCCACGAGCATAGAGCCGCGGCTTGCGCGGGCCTCGATGCGCACCTGCTCGGTGGAAAGCGGCGTCTCCGCGCCGTGCCGCTGCACGATGCGGAATACGAAAGGTTCGCGAACGTGGAACACCGCGGCGATGCAGTTGCCGTTCGACCCGTTCTTTTTGAAATCGAACGTTTTGAGTCCCTTGCCGTTGCGCCCCTGCAATTCATAGTCAAAGAGGAAGCTCCGCTTGCCGTAACCGCGATCGGTCACGGTGAGGATCTCGCCCTCCTCCGGCACCTGCGCGGCATAGAGCACGGAATCGCCCGATTCGAGCTTGATGCACTTCACGCCGCCGCTGACACGCCCCATGGCCGGCACGGTATCCGCCGCAAAGCGGATGCTCATCCCCATGCGCGTGATGAGCAGGATACTCTCGCCGTTGTCCTTTTTGACGTCCAGCACTGCGTCGCCGTCGCGCAGCGTGATCGCCTGCGTCCGCTTGACGCGCAGCTTGTATTCCGCGGCGGGCGTGCGCTTGACGCTGCCCTTCTTCGTATAAAACAGGTAATCGCCCGCATCGTCGTCCGTGTAGGCTGCGATGATGCGCTCGCCCGTCTCAAAGGGCAGAAGCGCCGCAAGGTTCTGCGCCTTCTGATTGTTCTTCGTTTCGGGTATATCCGATGCGGGGATCGTCAGCACTGCGCCCTGATCGGTAAAGAGCCGGATGCGCTTCGCCGTATCGGTCGTCAGAAGGAACAGCGGCTTGTCCTCCGCGATCGCGTCCGCGTTGAACTGCTTTGTGAGGCAGCGGCGCACGCGCAGGCCCTCGCACACGGCGACGGTCACATCCTCCGCGACGGCCTGCTCCTCCTCCACGCTGCTAATGAGCTCGCCCGCCTCGATGATCTCCGTGCGCCGCGGATCGTCGATGCGTTTCTTGATCGCGAGCAGCTCCTTTTTGATGAGCGCGACGAGCTTCTTATCCGAGGCAAGGATGCCCTTGAACGTCTCGATCTGGTCGAGCACAGCCGCATACTCCTCCTCGATGAGCCGCAGCTCAAGATTCGTGAGCCGCTGAAGCCGCAGGTCAAGGATGGCCTGCGCCTGGATCTCCGTGAGCGCAAAGCGCTTCATGAGCGCGTCCTTTGCCTCCTTCGGGGACTTTGCCGCGCGGATGATCGCGATGACCTCGTCAAGATTGTCCACCGCGATCTTCTGCCCCGCAAGAATATGCTCCCGCCGCTCCGCAGTTTCAAGCTCGTTTTGGGTCCTTCGCGTCACGACCTCTCGCTGATGACGGATATAGTGCGCGATGATCTCCTTCAGTCCCATCTGCTGCGGTCGGCCGCCCGCGATGGCGACCATATTCACGCCGAACGTGCATTGAAGATCCGTGTATTTGAACAGATATTGCAGCAGCTTTTCCGGATCTGCATCCTTTTTGACCTCGATGACCGCGCGCGTTCCCATGCGGTCGCTCTCGTCCCGGATGTCCGCGATACCGGAAAACAACGCCTTCTTTTCCTGGCTGACCTCAAGCACACGCTGGAGTGCCGCCGCCTTGTTCACCTGATAGGGAAACTCTGTGACGACGATGAGCGTTTTCCCGTTCTTCTGCTCTTCAAAGTGCGTTTTTGCGCGCATGGTGAGCTTGCCGCGCCCCGTTTCATATGCCTTTTCGATCTCGTCCGACGCAAGCAGATACGCACCCGTCGGAAAATCCGGAGCGGGCAGAATCCGCATCAGCTCCTTGAGTGTAATGTCCGGGTTTTCCATCTCCGCGATGACGGCATCAATCGCTTCGCCGGGGTTGTGCGGCGGGATATTCGTTGCAAGACCGACCGCAATGCCAGACGAGCCGTTCACGAGCAGATTCGGGAATCGCCCCGGCAGCAGCTCCGGCTCCTTCAGTGTGTCGTCAAAGTTCAGAGAAAAGTCGACCGTGTCCTTATCGATGTCGCGCAGGAGATACAGCGCTGCGTCCGTCATGCGGGCTTCCGTGTAACGCATCGCGGCCGCGGAATCGCCGTCCACGGAGCCGAAGTTGCCGTGGCCGTCCACGAGCTGCACGCGCATATTGAAGGGCTGCGCCATACGCACCATGGCGTCGTACACGGAGGAATCGCCGTGCGGATGATATTTTCCGAGGCAGTCGCCGACGATACGTGCGCTCTTTCTGTGCGGCTTGTCGGGCGAAAGCCCCAGTTCCAGCATCGTAAACAGGATGCGTCGCTGCACGGGCTTCAGACCGTCCTCGACTCGCGGCAGAGCGCGCTCCAAGATGACGTGCTCCGCGTAGGGCATCATGGACTCGTGCATCATGTCGTCCATGCTGCGGAGGATGATGCGCTCTTCGAAGGTTTTCGTTTCCTTTGCCATGCTCGCTCTCCCCTCTCTTACGCCCTGCTGCTCTGCATCTTTTCAAACACGCTCTTTTCCTTATTGAAATCGGCGTTGTTGAAGATGTATTCCTTACGCGACTGCACCTTGTCGCCCATGAGCACCGTGACCTTGTGCTCCACGTCCGCCGCGTCCTCGATCGTGACGCGGACGAGCGCGCGGTTCTCCGGGTTCAGCGTCGTTTCCCAGAGCTGCTCCGGATTCATCTCGCCGAGGCCTTTGTAGCGTTGGACCGTATAGCCCTTTCCGGCTTCCTTCGTCGCTTTTTTCAGTTCCGCGTCGTCGTAGCAGTAGACGTGTTTCTCGCCCTTTGCCACCCGGTAGAGCGGCGACAGCCCGATATACACATGTCCGTCCATGATCAGTTCCTTCATATAACGATAGAAAAAGGTCAGCAGGATCGCGCGGATATGCGCGCCGTCCTGATCCGCATCCGAAAGGATGATGACCTTGTCGTACTTGAGGCTCGAAAGATCGAAGTCCTCGCCGATGCCCGTGCCGAGCGCCGTGATGATGGAGCGGAACTCCTCGTTCTGCAAGACCTGGTCGAGCCGCTTTTTTTCAACGTTCAGCGGCTTTCCGCGCAGGGGCAGGATCGCCTGAAATTTTCTGTCGCGTCCCTGCTTTGCCGAGCCGCCCGCGCTGTCGCCCTCGACGATAAACAGCTCGTTGATGGCGGCGTTGCGGCCGGTACAGCTTGACAGCTTTCCCACGAGCGGGGCGTTTTCAAGTTTGTTCTTTTCGCGCGCAGTCGCCTTCGCCTTTCTTGCGGCTTCGCGCACTTTGGCGGACTTGACCGCCTTCTCCGCGATGCGGCCGACCGTATCGGCGTTCTTCAGGTCCTCGAGGAAGGGCGTAAGCTGTTCCGCAATCACCGCTTCGACCGCGGGACGCGCTTCCGTATTGCCGAGCTTGGTCTTTGTCTGTCCCTCGAACTGA
This sequence comes from Clostridium sp. CAG:1024, assembly GCA_000432015.1. Classification (GTDB taxonomy): domain Bacteria; phylum Bacillota; class Clostridia; order Christensenellales; family CAG-138; genus CAG-1024. Next base: position 16,832 of record HF985506.1, read on the forward strand.
ATGGAACGCATCTTGAGCGCAAGCACCGCCGTGATGCCTTCGCGGAAATCCTCGCCCGCAAGCGGCGCGTCTTTATCCTTCAAAATGCCCTGCTTGCGGCAGTAATCGTTCATGACCTTCGTGAACGCGGCCTTAAAGCCCGTTTCATGCGTGCCGCCCTCCGTGGTCGGGATGTTATTTACATAGGAAAAAATGTTGTCTGCATAGCCGTCGTTGTGCTGAAACGCCAGCTCCACCACGATGCCGCCGCTCTCGCCCTTGATGTGGATGGGCGGCTCATACAGCGTCGTCTTATCCGCATTCATATAGGAAACAAAGTCGGACAGGCCGCCGTCATACTTGTACTCCACGCTCCTGCGCTCGCCCTGCTCGCGCTCGTCCGTGAAGAGAAAGCGCACGCCGCGATTCAGATAGGCAAGCTCCCGCAAGCGCTTTGCGACCGTTTCATACTGCATGGAGACCGTCTCGAACACCCGCTTGTCCGGCAGGAACGTCACGACCGTCCCCTGCTTGCGCGTACGGCCGATCTCCTTGAGCGGATACTTCGTTTTTCCGGAAACGATGTGTCCCGTTTCGTCCGGTTCGGAACTGAACTCGACCCGATATGCGCGGTTCTCGTAATACACCTCCACCGTGACCCACTCCGACAGCGCGTTGACGACCGACGCGCCCACGCCGTGCAGGCCGCCGGAAAAGCCATAGGAATCATTGCCGAACTTGCCGCCTGCGTGCAGCTGCGTAAACACGACCTCGACGCCAGATACGCCGAGCTTCTCATGCACGCCCACCGGAATGCCGCGGCCGTTGTCCGTCACGGTCACGGAATTGTCCCGGTGTATCGTGACCGAGACATCGCTTGCATAGCCGTTCGCCGCCTCGTCCACCGCGTTGTCCACGATCTCCCAAAGCATATGATGCAGGCCGCGCGGCCCGGTCGAACCGATATACATGCCCGGCCGCATCCGCACCGCGTCCAGCCCCTCCATCACCTTTATGCTTGATACGTTATAGTCCTGTGCCATCGTTCCTCCAATGAGCGCGCTCTATTCTGCGCGCCCGGATCAAAAGTTTCGCCGCGGCCCGCCGCCGCAGGGCTGCAAGTCCGGATCCGCCGCGTCCCGTCCGTGAAAGCTTTCCCCCACCCGTGCGGAACATGCGGTCCTTTCCGTTTTTGACGCAAAAACGGGCGAAAGCAGCCGTGCTCCCGCTCTCGAACGCACGGAAACCGCACCGCTTTTCGTCCGGATCACCACATATGGCTATTCTTTCACCATAGTATACCATATTTGGTGGTATCGCAGAAAAGATGCAAGTGATTTTGGGATAAGTTTATAAATTGTTCAAAAAATCCCATGGAAATAATTATGAAAGTGGTGACAAATGGGGTGAAGTGGTGTATACTCGATTTATATCATGTAGAGGTGTAACCGCCTTCGCGGAGAGGAGATACGCTGCCCATGCTCATCGGGTCATTTGCACATGCGCTGGATGCCAAAGGGCGCGTCTTTATCCCTGCGAAATGGCGGGAGTCTCTGGGCGACATTCTTGTGATCACGCAGGGTTTGCTTGCGGATCGCGAGCTGCACTGCCTCTTCGGCATGTCCGTTGCGGAGTGGGACCAGTTCTCACAGCGTCTTGCGCAGCTTCCCATTACGGACATGGCCGGCCAAGCGGTACGCCGCCGTCTTTACGCCTCCGCCTCCGCCTGCGAACTGGACAAGCAGGGACGCATCCTGCTGCCGCAGCCGCTCCGCGAGCTTACGGGCATCGAAAAGGAAGTAACGCTCATCGGCGTCGGCAACCGGATCGAGCTTTGGGAGCCGGGGCAGCTCCTGCGACACAGCGCGGCGGTCGAGGAGGACTACAGTGCCGCATTGCAGCACTTGTCTCAGGTTGGAATATGACGTTTTCACATGTACCCGTGCTCCTTGAAGAAGTCATGGAGCTCTTGGCGCCGGAGCGCGGCGGGATCTTCGTGGACGGAACGCTGGGGGGCGGCGGTCACGCCGAAGCGACGCTCACACGAATGCCGCAGAGCGGACGGCTCATCGGAATCGACAGGGATTGGGATGCCGTGGCAGCTGCAACAGAGCGTTTGCGCCCCTTTGGCGAACGCTTTCAGGCGCTGCACGGCAATTTTTTTGATCTGCCGGCACTTTTGGCGTCCCTTGACATAGGGGGCGTTGATGGTATACTATTTGATTTCGGTGTATCGTCGCATCAGCTGGATACCGCAGAACGCGGTTTTTCCTACCATGCGGATGCGCCGCTCGATATGCGCATGGATCGAACCGCGCCCCTCTCCGCGCGGGATGTCGTCAACGGCTACTCCTTTGAGCAGCTCTGCCGCATCCTTCGCGAGTACGGGGAAGAACGGTTCGCTTCGCGTATTGCGGACAGGATCCTGCGCGAGCGGGAAAAGCACCCCATTGAGACAACGGCCGAGCTTTCCGCCATCGTGTGCGCGGCCATGCCGGGCAAAAGCCGTCATGAGCAGCAGCACCCCGCGCGCCGAACTTTTCAGGCAATCCGCATCGAGGTCAACGGCGAGCTGGACGGTCTGCGCCGTGCCGTCGATCAGGCGCACGACCTGCTGAACCCCGGCGGACGTCTCGTGATCCTCACGTTCCATTCGCTTGAGGACCGCATCGTCAAGCAGGCATTCCGCAGCTACGAAAGCCCCTGCACCTGTCCGCCGAAAGCGCCTGTGTGCATCTGCGGTAAGAAGCCCACGGCGCGCATTCTGACAAAGAAGCCCCTGACCGGCACGGAACAGGAACTTGCCGAAAACCCGCGCGCAGCCTGCGCGAAACTCCGTGCCATAGAAAAGATTTGACCCGCATAGTAGTAGAAAGGAGATCCTGCAAGCATGGCAGCAGCCCGCTTTCAAAAGGATGAGCGCACAAAAAAGCGCCGCGCCAAGCCCGACACGCGCCTGTATCAGCCGTCGCGGGACAGCGCCGCCTACGACTATGACCGCGAAACGGGCGAGCCGATCCCCGATGCGGACGGTCGTGTCCGCCCCGTCCCCATCCGAACGCAGAAGGAGATGAGCGCGCTTGAGCGCATCGGCATCATGTTCTGCGCGTTCGCCTTTGCCGGTATGATCCTGTTTACCCTCTCGGGATATGAACGCATTTCGCGCGCGTATTCCGACATCAATACGCTCAATGAAGATATCGAGGAAGTGACGCTCCATATCTCCGAGCTCAACGTGGCGATCGAGTGCGCCGTCACCATCCAGCAGGCCGAGCAGGCGGCGCTTGCCGCAGGCATGACCTATCCCACGCAGTCACAAAGTCTTGTAGCCGGGGATCCCATTCCCGCATCGTTCGGCGCCGCGTC
>HF985507.1:0-6542 GCA_000432015.1 Clostridium sp. CAG:1024
AAAAGAAATCGTACCCCTTCAGTTACGCGACAAAGAAATCCAGGCTGATCAGATCCTTCGCAACGTGGAACACGAACTGTCCCGCGAGCTGCCGGGTCTCGGTGCCGGTCGCAGACGCTGCGACAGCGGAATCAAAGCTCATATCCAGCTGCGTTTGCAGCGCGGACCACGCTTCCTCCGTCAGGCCGGACACGACCTCGAAGGGGAACTGGTCGCGGAAATAGGTATAAAGCTGCTCGATCTGCGCTTTGTGCATGTCGAGCTTCGTCAGATCGACCTGGCAGTTGAGCGATGTGACCCTGTTCGTGTCATAATTCATCACAACGGAACCGATGGCCTTCGTCTCATCAACGGAATTGTTTTCCGGAATGACATAAAAGATCGACTGACCTTCATACTCCACGGTCAATACGGAGAACCCGTCCCAGCCGTTGACGTCCTCATTCATTACGCCATCCACGTCCGCATCGCTGATGACAAGATTGGAGAACGTGACCGGCTCTGCTTCCGGCGCGGGCGATTCGGTCACGCCGAGCACGACCGGCTCCTGCGTGGGTTCGGGCGTAAGCTCCGCTGCTGCGGGATCCTCGGTGGGTTCTGCGGGCTGCTGCGGTTTTGTGCAGGCCGCGGCGAACACGAGCAGCAGGCAGGCGGCCAATGCGAACAGAATGCGTTTTTTCATAAAAACATCTCCTTTTTTTTCTTTAAAACTGGGAGTAAATGCGCACGGGTACGATGAGATACAGGTACGCATCGCCCTGCACAGGGCGAACGACACAGGGGCTGATGCCGGTCAGCATGTCCATATAGACCGTTTCATCGTCAATGCTCTTGAGCACGTTCAGGCAGTATTTCGGGTTGAACGCGATCTCCATGTCCTCGCCGATGATCTGCACGTCGATCTCCTCGTCGATCTTGCCGACATAGCTGTTGGCGTTGATCGTGAGCTTGCCTTCGTGGAATCGCATGATGATATTGTTGCCGCCCTCGCGCGCCATGAGCTGTGCGCGGTCGATACTGCGGATGAGCTCTTCGCGGTTCACGAGCGCGCGCGTTGCGTACTCTTTGGGCAGCAGGCTCCCATACTGGATGTAATTGCCGTCGAGCAGGCGCGCGGTCAGGCAGGTATGTCCGAGATCGACCTTGACGTGCGTGCGGGTAAAGGTCAGCGCGACGTCCTCCTCGGTCTCGTCCATCATGCGCGCGATCTCGAGCAGCGATTTGCCCGGCACGATCATACTGCACGGCTTGACGGGCGTTTTGAGCGGGAGACGCCGCAGCGCGAACTGGTAAGCGTCGGTCGCGACAGCGGTCAGCGTATCGGACAACTCGATGAACGCGCCGGTCAGGATGGGTTTACTGTCGTCCTGTGCGGTCGCAAAGACGGTTTTCAGGATCAGATCGCGGCATTCCTCGCGGTCGAGCGTGATGGTGAAGGAATCGCCGAGAAAGCGCATTTCCGGAAACTCCTCAAACTCAAGGCTTTGGATGCTCGTTTTGACCCTGCCGCAGGCGATATCGACCTGCTTGCCCTCGATGCGGAACTCGGCCTCGCTCTCGGGCAGCTTGCGCACGATCTCGGTGAGGAGCTTGCCCGGCATGATAGCCTGGCCCTCTTCCTCAACGACGGCTGCGACGATGCACTCCTTTTGCAGCATGAGATCGGAGCACTTGAGATGCAGGCCGTCCGCCCTGGCGTCGAGAAAGATCCCCTCGAGGCTCGGCATGGTGGTGCGAAGCGGCATGGCTTTGATGACGGACAGCAGCGCCGCCGTCATCTCTTTGGAATCAACGCGAAACTTCATGGACTTCACCCTTTCCTGTAAAAACTATACGGCGTAAAATGGGATCGCGCGCCTTGCTCACCGCGCTCGGTGCGTTTGCCTGTCGGATGCTTTTTCCACATGCGCGCGGGGCGTATCTCTATAGATTCTATCTATTGATAGAGCAGCAGTAGCCGTAGGGGCATGGATAACGTGGACAAGTGGGCGAAAGCGTTTTGAAACGGGCGTTTTTGCTGTGGGAAACGCTGTGCGTTTCGTGTGGACAGGCGCGGCGGTTTTCCACGCTGTCACAAACATACACGCTTTCCACAAATCATCCACAGGGTATCCACAGGAGTTATCCACCTTTTTTCTTTCCGGAAAGAAACGCAGGCAAAAGAAAGTCAAAGGGTATTCCCGCCGGTATTTCCATAAAATACGGGAATTTGACGCTGCCCGGCATGTTCGGCGCAGATCGGCGCGGAGCATACCGAAAGGGGAAAGCACGGAGACGAACTGCTCCTAATAGAAAACGAAACATAGGGGGAATCGGTTGCAAAAATCAATCAAAAAAGCGCGTGGAGGGCCGCTTTCTTCAACGAACCGATACGGAATTCCCGCTTTGACTCTCTTTTGCTTCCTTTCTTTCTAAAAAGAAAGGATGAGGAAAAGAAGAACCCCGCCCCCTATTTCATTCTCTTTTTGATGTCCTCGATCACGGACGCAAAGGTCGGGTCATCGCGGATCATGTCCCCGATCTTCTTGCAGGCGTTGATGGACGTCGTATGGTCGTTGCGGTCGAACAGAACGCTGATGCGCTTATACGGCAGGCTCAGCATGCTGTGACAGAGATACATCGCGATCTGCCGCGGCATCACGATCTGCCGGTCGCGGCGCTGGGAGTTCATGCTGTCCACGGAAATGGAGTAAAACTCCGCCACCGCCTCCTTGATGACCTGCGGCGTGATCTCCCGCTGCTTCACCTCGGGCAGAATATCCTTCAGCGCTTCCTTTGTGATCGTGATCGTGAGCGGTTGGCCGCGCAGCCGCGAGTAGGCTACGACACGGGTGAGGCATCCCTCCAGCTCACGGATGTTTGAGTGAACGTGCTCCGCAATGAACTGGATAATGTCGTCGTCCACCGTGAGATTGTCAAGCCGCGCGCGGTTCCGGAGAATCGCGATCCGCGTTTCGAGATCCGGCGGCTGGATGTCTGCGATCAGGCCCCACTCAAAGCGCGAGCAGAGACGTTCCTCGAGCTTTGCGATCTCCTTGGGCGGGCGGTCCGAGCTGATGACGATCTGCTTGTTCGCGTTGTGCAGCGTGTTGAAGGTGTTGAAAAACTCCTCCTGTGTCGCCTGGCTCTTGCTGATGAACTGCACGTCGTCGATCATGAGCACGTCCACATTTCGGAAACGCTTGCGGAACTCGAGCCGCTTGTCCTGCTGGATCGCGTTGATCAGCTCGTTGGTAAACGTTTCGCTCGTGACGTACATCACCGTCGCGGACGGGTCGTGCTCCTTGACATAATGCCCGATCGCGTGCATGAGGTGCGTTTTGCCGAGCCCCACGCCGCCGTAGATGAACAGCGGGTTATAGGCGGTGCCGGGGTTCTGCGCGACAGCCTGCGCCGCGGCGTGCGGGAAATGGTTCGACGAGCCGACAACAAAGCTGTCGAACGTGTATTTCGGGTTCAGCGCATAGACGTCGATCGGCTCGCTGTCCTCGGGCGTGACATATTTGTCGTGATCCTCCGGCAGCACGAGCAAAACGTTCTCGACTGCGGGATCCGCCTTTTTCGCCGCGTCCACGAGATAGTCGAAATAGAAGTCGCTCAGCGTTTTGAGAATGTCGCGCGTCGGGATCTCCAGCACAAGAATGCCGTTCTTGATCACGAGCGGCACGATCACGTCGATCCAGGCATGGAAGCTTAGACCGGTCATTTGCGGCCGTATGTTTTCGCGCGTTTTCGTCCATACCTCAGTCAAGTGATCCATGTGCGCATACCTCCCCCATTCCATCTGTCTATCATAACAAATCCGGCGCGCTTTATCAAGCGATGCGTCGCTCCGACATTCTCCCGTATCATTTTACAACAGAAAAGCGAAAAACGCCGTTAACATTCTGTAACAAACGCGCAGGTGAATTGCAAAAGCGGCGGGCGCGTTGTAAAATATTATGAAAGATTAGGATCGGGGGCCAGACGCATGGAAGAATCAATGGTAGGCCGTCTGTTTATCAATTCCGAGCAGATCGGAGATTATGTAACAGTCATGGCGCCGCTGCACCGGGCAGGCGGGGAAGAAGAGATCCGCATTCATTACTTGGAAGCGGGCGTGGGCGAGCCGCTGCTGCTCATTCAAGGCATAGACCAATCGCTGTATCACGGCATCGGCCAGTCGCTGTATACATGGCGGCGCGTGTTTGCGGAGCTTTCGGAGAGCTACCGCGTCATCGCGCTCGACCTGCCGGGCCACGGCTATTCCGCAAGGCCGGAGAGCTTCTGCTACTCCATGGATGAGATGGCGGATCTTCTCCATGCGTTCCTTGAAGCGAAGGACATTCGTTCCGCGCATATGATCGGCTTCTCGACCGGCGCCATGTATATGCTGCGCCTGCTCACGCTGTACCCGGAGTGCGTTGCAAACTGCATCGCCATCGCGCCCGGCGGGATCACACGGCAGATGCCCGGCCTCATCAAGGATCTGCAAAGCCCGGTCAAGGCCGTGTTTGCAAGAAATCTCTATTCCGCGTCCAATGTGAAGAAGCTTCTGCACGAGTGCGTGTACGATCAGACCTGCATGGACGATCGCGCCGTGCGGCAGTATTACCAGCCCATTTCGGACGGCCTCACCCGCGAGGCGCTCATGTATGCGGTGCAGAACTTTGACATGCGCTATGTTACGGACGGCCTGCGCGAGGTGGATCACGAGGTGCTGCTGCTCTGGGGCAAGGAGGATCGCTGGCACTCCGCGAACAACAGCGTATTCTTCCAGGGCATTCTGCAAAACGGCAGATACTTCCTCATCCGGAACGCCGGACATATCGTGCAGGAGGACACGCCGGGCAAGCTGCTTGAGGTCATTTTGAGCTACATCCCGCCTGCCGCGCCGGTGTATCGCAGACGCAGACGTCCCGCACAGCCCGTGCGGCAGCCGGCGCCCGCGCAGGAGGCGCCGCAGCAGACGGAGGCCTACGGCGAGACGCCGGAGCAAACGGAGGGACCGAACGCGTGATCACGGAGTTTCGGCTGGGCGACGGCGTTGTGATGAAGAAGCCGCACGCCTGCGGGGCGAACGCGTGGACGATCATCCGCGTCGGCGCGGATGTGAAGATCAAATGCAGGCAATGCGGCCGCATCGTGATGATGGATCGCGCGGATTTTGTAAAGATGGCGAAACGGCTGCTGCCCGCGGAGGATGGGCAGAAGGATTGATGGGAAGAAGACGGGGATTCACCGAGCGGGAGCTTCGCATCCTGCGCGGCATATCGGAAGAACAGACGGAAAAAATGAAGGGGACGCGGTTCTGGCGAAACCTTGATTTTTTGCTGTATTTATTTCTCGTTGTGGTGCTGGCGTTCGGCGTGCGCAATTATCTTGTGGAGCCCGTGCGCGTGGACGGCGTGTCCATGGCGCCGACGCTTGTGGACGGCGAGCACATGCTTGTGGAAAAGGCGAGCTACTGGTTTCGCACGCCGGCGCGGGGCGAGATCATCATCTGCTATTATCCGGGCTATACCGAAAGCTGCGTCAAGCGGGTCATCGGGCTGCCCGGCGAGACGGTACAGATCGAAGGCGGCGTTGTATACATCAACGGCGCGCCGCTGGATGAGCGGTTATACTGGAACGATTTGATCGCGGGGGATTACCCGGCGTACACCGTGCCGGAGGGCATGGTGTTCGTGATCGGCGACAATCGGAACAACTCAAAGGACAGCCGCAATGCGTCCGTGGGGGCGATCCCGCCGGAAAAGGTCGTCGGCCGCGTGCTCGGCGTGCTGTGGCCGCTCGACCGGGCAAGACTCTTATCCGAGGTGAAGTACAAATGAAAGCCGAAGAGCGCCGCACGGTCCGCAACCGGGGCGCGCACCGCGCGCAGGCCGCGATGGGCTGGATCCTGTCGCTCATTGCTGTGGCTTTGGTCCTGTATGTGCTCTTTGAGCTGTGGCTCGTGCCTGTCCGCATTGCGGGCGACAGCATGCAGCCCGCGCTCGCAAACGGAGATGTCGTGCTGACCGACCGGCTCGCAAAATACTGGAAAACGCCCGGCCGCGGGGAGGTGGTCTCTTTTTTCGATCCTGCGTCGGGGACGCTGCTGCTCAAGCGGATCGTGGGGCTGCCCGGCGAGGTGGTGGACATTGTATCCGGCAGGGTTTATGTGAACGGGCGCCCGCTCGACGAGTCGCAGTATGCGATCCACACGGACCAGTGCGCGGACATGGAGCCGCTCGCCGTGCCGGAGGGCGCGGTATTCGTACTGTCGGACAACCGCATCGATGCTTACGACAGCCGCGACGAGCGCGTCGGGTGCGTTGCGTTTCAGTCGATCGACGGCATGCTCCGCTTCCGCATCCTGCCCGCGACCCGGCTCGCGTTTTACTATTAAACGATTGTTTTTCTCTTCTTTTCTTTTTAGAAGAAAAAACGTTCTCCTTCTTTTCTTTCTAGAAAGAAAAGAAGGCAAAAGAAAGTCGAGTGCGGGAAAGTTTTCCTTCGCCGCTTCTGCCGCTTTCGCCAACGTGCAACACAAAACGGACGGTTCGTATGTGAACCGTCCG
>HF985507.1:6558-12564 GCA_000432015.1 Clostridium sp. CAG:1024
GTCCGTTTTTCCGTTCCAAGCAGAATGTCCGGGAAAGCTTCTTTTCTCAGAAAGACATCCTCCCCCGCAGTGTCTTTTGTTTCTTTTCTTCAAGAAAAGAAAACGTACCCCCTTCAAGAAAGAAAACGTACCCATTTAGAAGAAAAGAAAACGTACCCCTATAAAAGGAATCGTTCCCCCGGCGGCGGCGCAGACACCCCTTGTTCCGTGCCGATATTTCCAGTATAATACGGGTATGAAATGGTATGAGATCACGGTCTATACGACCGACGCGGGCGCAGAGCCCGTCTGCGGCGCGCTGACAAGCGCAGGGCTTTCCGGATTCTCCATCGAGGAAAGCCGGGAAAAAGCGGCGGCGTTTTTGAATGAGAGCGCCCTGTACTGGGACTTTGCCGACATGGACAAGATCGGCACGGATACGCCCTGCGTCAAGGCGTATCTTGCCGTATTGCCCGAAAACGCGCCTGTGCTCGATGAAGCAAAGGCAGCGATCGCGCGTCTCAAAACGCTGGACCTCGGCTTTGACCTCGGCACGCTCGCCATGACGGTCTGCGTGCGCGACGAGGAGGACTGGGCCAATAACTGGAAGCAGTATTATAAGCCGCTCGCCATCGGGGAACGGCTGCTCGTGCTGCCGTCGTGGGAGGACGAGCCGGAGGGAAACCGGCGAACCGTCCTGCGGCTCGACCCGGGCATGGCCTTCGGGACGGGCGCGCACCACACGACGCGCATGTGCCTCGAATATCTCGAGCAGGTCGTGCAGACCGGACAGGAGGTGCTCGACCTCGGCTGCGGCAGCGGCATTCTGTCCATCGCGTCGCTGCTGCTCGGCGCGGAGGACGCGGTCGCCGTGGACATCGATCCCATCGCGGAGCGCATCGCCCGCGAGAACGCGGACATGAACGGCCTCGGCAACGCGCATTATCACATCAAGATCGGCGACGTGCTGACCGACGCCCGCTTGCAGCGGCTGATCGCCGGACAGTACGACGTTGTCGTGGCGAATATCGTCGCGGACGTCATCATCCGCCTTGCGCCGCTCGCCAAGGGCTATTGCAAGCCCGGCGCGCCCTTCATCGTGTCCGGCATCATCGACGAGCGCAGGGACGAAGTGCTGGCCGCGCTCAGGGCCGCGGGCTTCACCGTCGAGGACATGAAGAACGCCGAGGGCTGGAACGCCATCCTGTCACGCGCATGAACCGGTTTTTTACGGAGGACATCGCGGGCGGCGAAGCCCGCATCACAGGCGAGGACGTCCGGCACATCACGCGCGTGTTGCGCTTGGCCGCGGGCGATCGGATCGCGGTGTGCGACGGACACGGCACGGAGTATGACGCGGCCATCCTGCGCGCATCGGAATCGGAAGTCGTGTGCAGCCTGTCCGACGCGCGGCGCTCGGAGAGCGAGCCCGTTCATGCGGTGACGCTGTTTCAGGGACTGCCGAAGGCCGGAAAGATGGAGACCATCGTGCAAAAGTGCGTCGAGCTCGGCGCCGCGGCGATCGTGCCGACCCTGTGCAGCCGCTGCGTCGCTCTGCCGACGCGGGATTATGAGAAAAAACGTCAGCGCTACCAGCGCGTCGCGCTCGAAGCGGCAAAGCAGTCGCGCCGCGGCGTGATCCCGGAGGTGTATGGCGTGCAGACGCTCGAGCAGATCGACGTTCGCGCGTTCGATACGGCGCTCGTCGCCTATGAGGATGAGCGCGGNCGCCTATGAGGATGAGCGCGGCACTACGCTTAAGCAGGCGCTCCGGCAGGGCGTCGGAAAGCGTATCGCGCTGATCGTCGGGCCGGAGGGCGGATTCGAGGAAGGAGAGATCGCATTTCTGCTGCGGGCGGGCGCAGTGCCGGTGTCGCTCGGGCGGCGCATTCTGCGCACCGAGACCGCGGGCATGGCCATGCTTGCGCAGGTGCTGTACGAATTGGAATGAGGATCGCGTTCACAACCCTTGGCTGTAAGGTCAACCATTACGAAACGGAAGCCATGCGGGAGCTGTTCCAGCAGGCGGGCTGGGACGTCGTGCCGTTCGCATCGCCCGCGGAGGTCTATGTGGTCAATACCTGCACGGTCACGCAGGTCAGCGATAAAAAGTCGCGCCAGCTCCTTTCGCAGGCGCATCGCCGCGCGCCCGAAGCGCTCGTCGTTGCGACCGGGTGCTACGCCCAGACCGAGGCGGAAAAGGTCGCGTCGCTTCCCGGCGTCGGGCTCGTGCTCGGTACGGACGGCAGACGCGAGATCGTCGCCCGCGTTGCACAGGCGCTTTCCGAGCGGGGCTGCTCTGCGCCGGATGTTCCGAACGCGCGCGGGATCGAACGTTTTGAGGAGCTGAGCGCCATTGCGGACACGCGCACGCGCGCAACGCTCAAGATCCAGGACGGCTGCAACAACTTCTGCTCCTACTGCATCATCCCGTATGCGCGCGGACCGATCCGTTCCCGTTCCATGGAGAGCATCGAGCGGGAGCTGCGCAGTCTTGCGGCGCGCGGGTTTTCCGAGGTCGTGCTCACGGGCATCCACCTTGCAAGCTACGGGCGCGAGCTTGCGCCGGACGCGGAGGGCCACAGACCCGACCTCGTCGACGTGCTGCGCCTTGCGAACGGGATCGACGGACTGCGCCGCATCCGGCTCGGCTCGCTCGAGCCGAAATTCTGCGACGCGCGATTTGCCGAAGAAGCCGCCGCGCTGCCGAAGCTCTGCCGCCAGTTCCATCTGTCCCTGCAGAGCGGCTCGGACACGGTGCTGCGCCGCATGAATCGGAAATACACGACCGCCGAATACCGCGAGGCCGTGCGCCTGCTGCGGCAGACCATGCCGGACTGCGCGGTCACAACGGACGTGATCGCGGGCTTTGTCGGGGAAACGGAGCGGGAGCACCGGGAAACGATGGCCTTTGCCGAGGAGATCGGCTTTGCGCGGATCCATGTGTTCCCGTACAGCCGCCGCCCCGGTACGCGCGCGGACGCCATGGAAGGCCACCTCGAGAGGCAGACGAAAGAGGCGCGCGCGGCGGCGCTCATCGCGCTCGGACACCGGCTCGAGACCGCGTTCGTCGAGCGGCAGATCGGCACGGAGCAGGAGATTCTGCTCGAGGACGACGGCACGGGCTACACGGGCAACTATGTCCGCGTGCGCGCAGCCGGGAACGAAGGAGAGATCCGGCGCGTTCGCATCGTCGGGCGCGAAGATACCACAGCCATCGGAGAGGAGTGTACAAACGAATGACGGATTGTTTGTTTTGCAGGATCGCGGCGGGAGAGATCCCGTCGAAGAAGGTCTATGAGGACGAGCAGGTGCTCGCATTTTACGATATTGCGCCGCAGGCGCCCGTGCATGTGCTGATCATTCCGAAGCGGCACATCGCAGGCGCGAATGCGCTCACGCGGGAGGACGACGCGCTGCTCGGGCATCTGTTCGAGGTGGCGCGGCAGCTGGCGAAGGAGCTTGGCGTGGCGGACACGGGCTACCGACTGATCACCAACATCGGCGGCGACGCGGGGCAGACCGTGCCGCACCTGCATCTGCATTTGATCGGCGGCCGCCCGCTCAAGTGGGAAAACTGAACATTGTGAGGCGTCGTGTCCGGAACGGGTCGGCGCCCGAACGCTATTTTGGAAAGGAAGCGAGGCAGTATGGAGGAAAACTCCACCCTTTTGCTCATCTTGAACCCCGCGGCGGGCACGCGCTATGCGCGGCGGCTTCTGCCGGAGATCATTGCGATGTTCACAAACTACGGCCATGCGTGCCTGACATTTGTGACCGAGCAGCGCGGGGACGCGACGCGCTTTGTAGAACAGTACGGGGACCGTGCGGGCAAGATCGTCTGCATCGGCGGCGACGGCACGTTCAACGAGACCATCACGGGCCTGCTGCGCGCGGGGCTCCGCGTGCCGGTGGGATATATCCCGGCGGGCAGCACGAACGATTTTGCCAACAGCCTGCATCTGCCGTCGGATATTCTCGAGGCTGCGCGCAATATCGTTGAGGGCGAGCCGGTCACACTCGATGCGGGCAGGTTCCGCGAACGGTATTTTGCCTATGTCGCCTCGTTCGGCGCGTTTACCCGCGCGTCCTACGAAACGCCGCAGAACGTCAAAAACGCGCTCGGACATCTTGCATATATCCTCGAGGGCATGAAGGATCTGCCGACCATCCGTCCGGAACGCGTGAAGCTCGTTGCAAACGGCGAGGTCTTTGAGGACGACTACCTCTTCGGCGCGGTGAGCAACTCGACGTCGCTCGGCGGCATTTTGACGCTCCCGCAGGAGACCGTTGACATGAACGACGGAATGTTCGAGATCATGCTCGTACACATGCCAAAGACTGCGGCGGAGCTCAACGAGATCCTCACTGCCGTGACGAGCAAGCAGTACCGCTGCGGCATGATCGACTTTATCCGAACGTCGCGCGCGGAGGTGTTTGCATCCAGCGCGATGGACTGGTCGCTGGACGGTGAACGCGAAAAGGGCTGCGAGCACATCGTGATCGAGAACGTCCGCGATGCGCTGCGGCTTCTGACCAAGGAAAGGCTGACATGAAACTGACACGCGAGACCCTGAAACAATGGAAACATGCGCTCTGGGCGCTGTATCTGCCGGTATATCTTGCCCTGTTCTTCTTCTGTGAACGGGTCGTTACGAAGAATTACTGGGTATCCTATCTGCCGATCGACGACAAGATCCCGTTTCTTGCGCCGTTTGTCGTGCCGTATTATCTCTGGTATGCACTGCTCGTCTGTACGGGGCTGTATCTGCTCTTCAAGAGCCCGAACGGCTTCCGCCGCTATATGCAGTCCATCGCGCTGGGCTTTACGGTCGCGGCCGTTATCTTTCTTGTATTCCCGAACGGACAGGATCTGCGGCCTGCGGCTTTGCCGGACGACTGCGTGTTCTGCCGCATGATCGCTGCGATCTACAGCGTGGACACGAACACGAACGTTCTGCCGAGCGTGCATGTTCTCGGCACGATGGCTGCGATCTCGGCCGTATTCTGCAGCGAACTGCCGCTGCTGCAAAAGCCGTGGCTGCGCGCGCTGCTGGTCGTGCTCGCGCTGCTCATCAATGCGTCCACGGTGTTCATCAAGCAGCACTCGCTCCTGGATCTGCTGGCGGGGCTTCTGCTGTCCGTGATCGTACATGTCGCGATCTACACGATCCCCGCACGGGTGCGGGCGGCAAGGGCGAAAAAAAGAACGGGCGAGCTTGAAATTCCCTCTTGACCGTTACGCGGCGTCATAGAGTACGCTGTGCATCGGGAGGTGAGAGAAGCGTGGAATACCACACCAAAGAGGCGGCGCGGCTGCTGGGCGTCAGCGTCCGCACCCTGCAGTACTACGACGGGATCGGCCTTGTTTGCCCAAGGCGCGCAGGCGCGAACTATCGCGTGTATACGATGGCGGAGATCGCGCGCTTGCAGGAGGTATTGTTCTTTCGGGAGCTGGGGCTGCCGCTTTCGGAGATCCGCGCGATTCTCGCATCGCCCGACTATGACCGGAAGGAAACGCTCGAAAAGCACCGTTTACTGCTGCTCGAAAAGCAGCGGCAGCTTGCAGCGACGCTGGCGCTTCTGGACGGCGTATTGGAGGGAAAGGATATGAAGAAACAGAAGTGCTCGCAATATGCGGAGCTGAAGGAACAATACCGGGACGAGGTGCGCGAGCGCTGGGGCAGGACGGAGGAATACCGGACGGCGCTGGCAAAGGACGCGGCGCGCAGCGACACGGAGAATGAAGCCGTGCTTGACGGGGCGAACGCGATCTTTGACGCATTTGCCGCGCTCGTACCGTGCGATCCGGCGTCTGCGGAGGCGCAGCGGCTCGTACGGCGCTGGCAGGCGTACATTTCGGAGCACATGTACCCGTGCTCCAAGGAGATCCTCAGGGGACTCGGCGCGATGTATACGGCGGACGAACGCTTTCGGGCCAACCTTGACGCGCACGGCGCGGGCACGGCGGCGCTGATGCACGACGCCATTGCGGTCTACTGCGGCTGAAGGGGTACGATTTCTTTT
>HF985508.1:0-886 GCA_000432015.1 Clostridium sp. CAG:1024
CCTTTGAGCCGATCCTCGTCGAGGGGCGCGCCATCAAGCTCCATCCGCTCGTCTGCACCGCGTTCAACGCGGACTTCGACGGCGACCAGATGGCCGTGCATGTGCCGCTGTCCGTCGAAGCGCAGTCCGAGGCCCGCTTCCTCATGCTCGCGTCGAACAACATCCTGAAGCCGCAGGACGGCCGCCCGGTCGTTTCTCCGACGCAGGACATGGTCATCGGCTGCTACTATCTCACCATGGAGCGCCCCGGCGCAAAGGGCGAGGGCAAGATCTTCCACTCCGAGGACGAGGCCGTCATGGCCTACCAGACGGGCGAGATCGCACTGCAGGCCAAGGTCAAAGTGCGCGTCGCGCGTGAGTTCGAGGGCAAGACCTACCGCCGCGTGATCGACGCGACCGTGGGACGCCTCCTGTTCAACAACGCCATCCCGCAGGATCTCGGCTTTGTGCCGCGCGAGACGCTGGACGATATGTTCCGGCTTGAGATCGACCACTTGGTCGTCAAAAAGGACCTCGGCAACATCGTCGATTACTGCTACCGCAAGTACGGCCCGACCAAGACGGCCGAAACGCTGGACAACATTAAAAAGCTCGGCTTCACCTATTCCACCCGCGGCGGCATTACCGTCGGTTTCCAGGACATTCAGGTGCCGCCGGAGAAGAAGGGATTCATTGCGGACGCGGAGAAGAAGGTCGTTGAGATCGACGGTCTGTTCCGTATGGGTCTGCTCAGCAACGCAGAGCGCCGTGAGCGCGTCATCAAGGTCTGGGAAAAGACCACGGAGGACGTCTCGAAAGCCCTGATGGATTCGCTCGATCCCTACAACCCGATCTACATGATGGCAAATTCCGGCGCCCGTGGTTCCACGGCGCAGATCCGCCAGCT
>HF985508.1:900-2344 GCA_000432015.1 Clostridium sp. CAG:1024
CCGCCAGCTTGCCGGTATGCGCGGCCTCATGGCGGATCCGTCCGGTCAGATCATCGAGGTGCCGATCCGGGCGAACTTCCGCGAAGGCCTCTCTGTGCTCGAGTTCTTCATTTCCTCGCACGGCGCGCGGAAAGGTCTTGCCGACACGGCGCTCCGTACAGCGGACTCCGGTTACCTCACCCGCCGCCTTGTCGATGTTTCGCAGGACGTCATCGTCCGTGAGGACGACTGCTTTGCAAGCCGCGGCGAGGTCGCCAAGGGAATGCCCATTTCCGAGATCCGCGACGGCAACAAGCTCGTTGAGCCGCTGAAGGCACGCGTCATCGGCCGGTACACGGTCGAGCCCGTCGTCGATCCGGCCACCGGCGAGGTCATTGTTGAAGCAGACCGCATGATCACCTACGAGCAGGCGGAGGCCATTGAAAAGGCCGGCATTCAGAGCGTGGTGTGCAGAAGCGTGTTCACCTGCCGCTCGGATCACGGCGTGTGCGCCAAGTGCTACGGCGCAAACCTTGCGACCGGCAGCTATGTCAACATCGGCGAAGCGGTCGGCATCATCGCGGCGCAGGCCATCGGCGAACCGGGTACGCAGCTCACGATGCGAACGTTCCACACCGGCGGCGTCGCATCCGCAGAGGATATTACGCAGGGTCTTCCCCGCGTCGAGGAATTGTTCGAGGCGAGAAAGCCGAAGGGGCTTGCGGTCATTTCCGAGATCTCCGGCCGCGTCCACCTCGACGAGAGCAAGAAGCGCAGAGAAGCCGTCGTTTCCAACGACGAGGGCGAGAGCGAGACCTACCTCATTCCGTTCGGCAGCAAGCTGAAGGTGCAGGAAGGCCAGACGATCGAGGCCGGCGACGAGCTGACCGAAGGCTCCGTCAACCCGCATGACATCCTGAAGATCAAGGGCGTCAAGGGCGTGGAAGCCTACCTGCTGCGCGAGGTTCAGAGCGTTTACCGTCTGCAGGGCGTTGAGATCTCCGATAAGCACATCGAGATCATCATCCGCCAGATGTTGCGCAAGGTCCAGATCGAGGATGCGGGCGACACCACCATGCTGCCCGGCGAGCTCGTGGATATTTTCCGCTTTGAAGAGGAGAACGAGAAGGTCGTCGAGAACGACGGTCAGCCCGCCATCGCAAAGCGAAAGCTGCTCGGCATCACGAAGGCCGCGCTTGCGACCGACTCCTTCCTGTCTGCCGCGTCGTTCCAGGAGACCACGCGCGTGCTGACCGAAGCCGCCATCAAGGGCAAGGTCGATCCGCTGCTCGGCCTCAAGGAGAACGTCATCATCGGCAAGCTCATCCCTGCGGGCATCGGCCTCAAGCGCTACCGCAACGTGACCGTGCGCGAGCGTTCGAGCGGGATCGAGTAAAACACAAGGATACGATAACGGACGGCCGCCGCCAAGGTCAGCGCCAAGGTCAGCGCCAAAGCGGCGGCC
>HF985508.1:2371-4224 GCA_000432015.1 Clostridium sp. CAG:1024
ACACACCGGACGAAACATCGGAAACGAAAGGCGAGTCCATGGAAAAGAAGCCGCACAATCCCAACTGCCCCTTTTCGGAAACGCACTACTGCGATCTGCTCAACATGGGAAGCTGCGACCGCTGTACGATCGGCGGCGGCGGAGACACCCCGGAGCAGGTCATGCGGGATCTCGATCTGTATGAGTCGCTGCTGCCGGAGGGTGGGATCGCCCGCCTCTTTTTGAGCCACGAGTGTCAGTTCTGCAAGACGGAGCCCAAGGGAGAGCGTCAGGGGTATGCGCTGCTCGATATGGCGCATCCGGAACCGAAGCGCATCCAGCGCAAGCTGTTCCGCAAGGGCGTCGCACCGGTCGGTACGCTGATCCCGCTGCAATTCTCCATCTGCAAGCGGTGCAGGCGGACGCTGCTGCTCATCGAGTATCTTCCCGTGCTGCTCGCGGCGGTATTCGGCGCGCTGGGGCTCGTCGTCCTCGCATTGCCCGCGGTGAATGACGCCATGCTGCGCACTGCCGCCTGGCTGCCGTTCGCCATCTGGGTGACGCTCATCGCGATCGCATATCTCGCGGGGAAAGCGATCTCCGCTTCCAAGATGAAGCGGGCGGAACGACGGATGTACGCCGACATCCGGAAGCATCCGGTCGTGCAGGAAATGCTGGACAAGGGCTGGTTCCCGCTGAGCCGCGACAGCCGCGTCCCGGTGATCTTTTCCAAGAGCCGCCGCGTGCGCGGCCTCGGTACCGCGGTCCTGCCGGAGGAAGAAACCCGTTGACAAAGCGGGACAATTCCTGCTACAATAAACATTTGCTGGCAGAAGGGGGATGCAGCGTGGAACAAACGCGGGAAAAACCCGACCTCGCCGGACAAAAACAGGTGCTGCGCGCGCTGCAAAACGGCGAATTGTCCGCCGTCTATCTTGCGGACGACGCAGACGAGCGGCTCCGAACCGCCGTGCTGGAGAGCGCAAAGCGCGCGGAAACGCCGGTGTTTCGGGTCGAGACCATGAAAATGCTGGGCGCGATCGCCGGTATCGGCGTCGGCGCAGCGGCGGCGGGCGTGAAAAAACGCGGAACGCCGCAGATTCAGGACAATCCTCCCTACAAGGGTTGCAGGGAGCTGTAAGATATATATAGATTAAGAAAGATTTTTGGAGGACTATCATGCCGACCATCAACCAATTGGTTCGTAAGGGTCGCGAGCAGGTGGAATACAAGTCCAACGCTCCGATTCTGAAGCAGTGCCCGCAGCGCCGCGGCGTTTGCACGGCAGTGCGTACGATGACCCCGAAGAAGCCGAACTCCGCGCTTCGTAAAATCGCTCGTATCCGTCTGTCCGACGGTCTCGAGGGTACCGCCTACATCCCCGGCATCGGCCACAACCTGCAGGAGCACTCCGTTGTGCTCATCCGCGGCGGCCGTGTCAAGGACCTGCCGGGCGTTCGTTACCACATCATCCGCGGCGCGCTCGATACTGCCGGTGTTGCAAACCGCAAGCAGAGCCGTTCGCTCTATGGCGCAAAGCGCCCGAAGAAGTAAGGAGGGTAAGCTATGCCGAGAAGAGGATTTATCCCGAAGAGAGAAGTGCTGGCAGACCCGATCTACAACAGCACCGTTGTTACGAAGCTCATCAACCAGGTCATGCTTGACGGCAAGCGCGGCGTCGCCCAGAAGGCGGTCTATGAAGCGTTTGATTCCATCAAGGAAAAGACCGGCCGTGAGCCCGGAGAAGTCTTTGAGCAGGCCATGGCAAACATCATGCCCGTGCTCGAAGTCAAGGCGCGCAGAGTCGGCGGTTCGACCTATCAGGTCCCGATCGAGATTCGTCCCGAGCGCCGTCAGACCCTTGGCCTTCGCTG
>HF985509.1 GCA_000432015.1 Clostridium sp. CAG:1024
CGGGAATAGCTCATTTGGTAGAGCGCAGCCTTGCCAAGGCTGAGGTGGCGGGTTCGAGCCCCGTTTCCCGCTCCACTGGAAAACCGACGTAATGCCGGTTTTCCAGTGGATATTGAACGCGAAAGCATATCGCGGCGCGCCCGAGCATAACAATGGAATATGGCGCCATAGCCAAGCGGTAAGGCAGAGGTCTGCAAAACCTTCATCCCCGGTTCGATTCCGGGTGGCGCCTCCAGAAAGAAAACTCCCTAAGTACTGATGTGCGGGGAGTTTTTGATTTGCCCGGAAGAACCCGCCTGCAAATGCGGCGGAGGGGGGCGGCAACAAAAAGACGGACGGTCCACATGTGAACTGTCCGTTTTGTACTGCATGATGGCACAAAATGCACGTAAGCGCATAGAACGCCATTATTTGGAATTTTATACGGGTCGGCCTGTACGGGATCCCGTGGGCGTTTGCCCGTGGCGAGGCTCGTTTATTTCGCGGAGAAAAACGCGGTGCAGAGACGCACGAATGAATCCTGATCTGCAGCGCCCATGGTTTCACAGGCCGAGTGCATGGCAAGGATCGGAACGCCGACGTCTGCCGCGGGCATGGCGAGCAGCGCAGAGACCATCGAGCCGACGGTGCTGCCGCCGGGAAGATCGGCGCGGTTCATATAGGTCTGCAGCGGGATGTCGTTTGCATCGCAGAGCCCCCGGATCACGGCGCAGGTCTCCGCATCGGACGCATAGCGCGGACTGCGTTTGAGCGCGACGCCGCCGCCGAGAACGGGCGCGGAGGTCGCATCCGCAAATTCCGGATGGTTGGGATGCTGTGCGTGCGCTGCGTCGCAGGAAAGCAGCATGCCGCGAAAACAGGCGTCGAGCAGCGTTTCCCGTGCCATGCCGAGACCGGAGGCGAGCTTCTCCAAAAGGAACGTGAGCGTACTGCTGTCCGCACCGCGCCGGGTGTTGCTGCCGATCTCCTCGCTGTCGTACAGTACGGCGATGTTGATCGTGTCGCCCGTAGCATCGACAAGACCACGCAGACAGGCGTGAACGGAGGTGAGATTGTCGAGCCGCGGCGAGCAGAGCAGATCCTGTTGAAAACCGACGAGCGCCGAGGGTGCATAGCAGTAGGCAGACAGTTCGAACGAAAGGATGTCCAGAGGGCGCACATCGAGCTTCGCGGCAATCTCGCGGACAAGGTAGCCGTCTTTTTCACAGGCTTCGCGCATCGTCCGGCAAATGGGCAGCATATCTACGTTTGCCCGGTACGGTACGCCCTTGTTGACCTCGCGGTTCATATGGATGGCAAGGTTCGGAATGACGAGCAGCGGCGCATCCCAGCGGATCAGGCGCTGTTCGGGACGCATCGGGTCGTCCGTGCGCAGAAGCACGGTGCCGGCGAGCCCGAGTGGGCGGTCGAGCCAGCTGTTAAGAATAGCGCCGCCGTATGGTTCTACGCTGAGACGACAGCAGCCGCCGGCAACGAGTTCCGGATCGGGCTTGATGCGCATACAGGGCCAGTCGGTGTGCGCGGCTGCAATGCGCAGCGTGTCCCTGCTTCCTACCGTGACCGCGGCAAGAAAAGAGCCGGATTCAATATAGGCCCGCCCGCCGCGCCGGACGGAGAACGGTTCTGCGAGCGGCAACGCGGAAAAACCGCGCTCAGTGAGAAATTCTTTTGCCATGGCGACGGTGTGCACGGGGGAAACGCCGCCGTCGAGAAACCGCATGAGCTCGGAACGGGAGTCGGACATCAATAACACTTCCTTTTGCAATACTGCCGTTCAGGGGAAACAGGCCAAACCCGCCCCGAACGATTCATATTTTAGCATGGATACGGTAAAATAACAACGAGATTCGGAAGAACGCAGCATCGAACGCGGCGAGCTCTTGACCCGAAGAAAACGTGTGCTATAATGTGACCGAATCAAAGGGGAGAGAGAACATATGCGGGAGTTTCTATCGGAGCTGTTTTCCAATCGGATCCTGATCGCAGCGATCGTAGCCTGGGCTGCCGCGCAGCTGATCAAGACGATCATCTATCTCATTCTGTACCACGAATGGCGCTTTGAACGGCTTGTGGGAAGCGGCGGGATGCCGAGTTCCCATGCAGCGACTGTGTGCGCCCTCAGCGTGTCCGCTTTGCTGCACTACGGCGTCGGCTCGCCGGTGTTCGCGCTCTGCGTGATCCAGACGGCGATCGTGCTGCACGATGCGCGCGGCGTTCGCCTGGAAACGGGCAAGCAGGCCAAGATGATTAACTCCATCACACGTTTTATCGAAAAGAGCTATCATGCGGACGTGTTTCCGGAAGAAGAGCTGAAGGAGCTGGTGGGGCATACACCGCTGCAAGTGCTTGTCGGCGCGATCCTCGGCTTTATCATCGGCCTTATTATGGGCTGAAATGTAACACGGAGCACAATGGACGGGAAAGGCCCGTCCTATTTTTATATGTAACGCATACGCTTTCTGAAGAGAGGAGCGGATGCGGGTGCAGCGGTCGTTGGAACAGATCGAAGTGGGCAGGGGCGGCACGGTACTCCGAGTCGATGCGCATGATGCCAGAACGCGGCAAAGGCTTATGGAAATGGGGTTGACGCCGGGCGTTCGGGTCACGGTCAAACGGGTCGCCCCGCTCGGCGATCCGATCGA
>HF985510.1:0-6241 GCA_000432015.1 Clostridium sp. CAG:1024
ATAACTATTTCACCCTTTTCGTTATCCTTGCTTTACAGCGCAAAAAACAGGTGATTCTCAACCCTTAGATGTAAAAACAGGCGGCATCCAACCGAAGTTGAATGTCGCCTGTTTTTTCCAATCCTGTTTCGCAGTTGCCGATTTCGTAATTCTCTCAAATTACTGTCTTACGAGCACCCGCCCGAACTCCCCCCTCTTTTTCTGTCGTTCGAGTGCAGCCGCCGTTCTTCGCATTCGATGCGGCCAGCGCGCTATTCCTGTACTTGCAGCGGCAAAAGTGTCAGCAGTCTGCTGGGCTTTTGGGGCGCTTTGCTCCTGCGCTCGGAACGCACACGCTCATACAAAGCCTTGTCCGTGATGATCTCAAAGGGGTCGATTTCGAGCTCTGCCGCCGTCTTTTCAAGAAACGCAGTAAACACATCGTAATAATCGCCCTTGGCTCCGGTCTCATGTGCAAGAGCGGGCAGAAGTTCTTCGTGCAGCGCGCGCAGTGAGCACGTTCCTTCCGCATTCTTTATAAGCTCCGCGAGCAACTCATATGCCTCGTCCTCGGTCAGCGTGCGATCAATATAATACGTTTTTCCATACAGGCCGTACAACACCCGTTTTGCATCAAAGTAGCCGAGTTTCAAATTCTCGGCGCTCTGCTCGCCGGAAAAATTCAGCACGGGTCCAAGCTCCGCATACGGTGCGATGGTCGTGACGCTCACATCCTTCGGGATCTTGACGCGTTTTTCAACGCCGACGCCATAGATTCGGATCACAATGAGATCCTTGTAGCCGCGGCTGACGAGCGAATCAATCGGCACAACGTCCTGCACGCCGCCGTCGGTATAGCGCTTACCGCCGAGTTTCTCGTGCTTGAATGCAGGGAAGTACGCGGAAGCCAGCAGCATATCGTGCAGCTCTCCCTCCGGAAGCGCCTTTGCATCAAGATCCAGTTCCTTATGATCGGTGATGGAATACGTGACAATATAAAAGTTGACGTCAGACGTCCTGACCTTCTTCTCATCGATGACCTCTTCTAAGAGCTTTCGAAGAGGCTCGACGTCGAAACCGCCGTCACGGATGATCTCTCCTGCGCGTTTCAAAACGGTTTTGAGTTCGCTGAGCCCCCGCACTTCCCCCTTCATCACGCGCTCCATGCGCTCGTCGTCCACGTTCATTACCTGAGAGAAACGGATATTCTTCCAAAGCCGCTCCGCGTTCTCCAAATCGTGCATCGCCATGAGCGCGCCGTTCAAAGCGCCCACGGACGAACCGGACACTGCGTCGTATCGAACGCCGGCCTCTTCCAGTGCTTTCCATGCGCCGACTTCATATCCGCCGCGCGCGCCGCCTCCCTCAAGGGCGATCGCATAGCGCTTACTGAGATCCAGTTTCAATTCCATCGTCGTTTCTCCTTCCGTGCGTTGGGTCAGTCTTTGTTCTCTGCGGTTTGCTCCGCATTCCGCTGCGCCGCTTCCGCGGCCTTCGCGTCCTTATTCTCGCCGAGCAGACGGCGTTTTAACTCCTGCATGGCTTCCGCATAGCGCTCGGAACGAATATCGGGGAAGGCTTTGAGCAGTCGCCGCTCGCCGAAGCCCGGCTTATGCTCGCGCAGTGCCGCGCGGAACGCTTCGTTGCGTTTTTTGACTGCGATCGTTCCCTCGGCAAGACTCTCTCCGACGCTGTCGGATACGACACGCAGCCGTTCCGCCGCTTCGTCCAGCTTACGCAGCCGCCGATTCAGCTTCAGTACGCACAAAACGGTCACAACAAGATCCGCGAGCAACACCGCATAAAGCACGGCGAGCAAGATCACGGTCAGCTTAACCGGAATCAGCGACACGAGCTTTGCAACGAGCGGGTGCGCTACATCGATGACAAGCACGCAGGCCAGTCCCCACAGCAGCGAAAACAGCAGGCAGACATAGCCGCCGATATTCAGCGGGCGCTTTGAATAGTCCCACCAGCGATGGTGGAAGCATTTCTCCATCAAATAACCGGCGACGAGCTCAATGGCCGAGGTCAGCAGCATGGATCCGAGGAACAGCGCAAGAAGGTTTTCCTTGATCGGATAGAGCACGAATACAACAAGGCAAACGCCGAATCCGTATACAGGACAGACCGGACCGTTCAGGAAGCCGCGGTTTACAAATTTGCCGTGCATAGCGGCTGCAAAGACGACCTCACAGCACCAGCCCAGGAACGCATAGATCAGAAAAAAGCAAAGATACTCTCGAAAACTCCACATTTGCATACGCCTCCGCATCTATTTTACAAAATTCGCCTTCATCTTGCAACGGACAGTTTTTCCTGTTCGTGAAAACGAAAGCGCGGCTCCCGATCCGTAACCGAAAGCCGCGCGGCGCTCACACACTCCGTTCAGTTCTTCCATTTCTCCGCCAGATCCGTCCGCTCCCACGGGAGCTCCGCCGCATTCTCCCCGAAATGGCCATAGGCCGCAGTCTTTGCATAGATCGGACGGCGCAGGCCGAAACGCTCGATGATCCCGGCAGGCCGGAGATCGACCGTTTCCTCGATCCGGTTCCGTATCGTCGAAACCGGCAGTGCCTCCGTTCCGAAGGTATCGATGCGCAGCGAAACCGGCTCCGCCACGCCGATAGCATACGCAAGCTGGATCTCACAACGCCTGGCGAGTCCCGCCGCAACAACGTTCTTAGCGAGGTAGCGCGCCATATACGCCGCGCTGCGATCGACCTTGGACGGGTCTTTCCCGGAAAACGCGCCGCCGCCGTGGCGTGCATAGCCGCCGTAGGTGTCAACGATGATCTTCCGTCCTGTCAGTCCGGAATCGCCCGCGGGGCCGCCGATCACAAATCTGCCGGTCGGATTGATGTACAGTTTTGTCGTTTCATCGATCATGCGCGGCGGCAAGACGTGACGTATGACCTTCTCCGTAATGTCTTTCCGCAGCGTATCCATGTCCACATCCGCTTCGTGCTGGCTCGAAACGACGACCGAGGTGATCCGCCGCGGCGTCTCGTCCTCATATACGATGGAGACCTGCGCCTTGCCGTCCGGCAGCAGATATGGGATCTCTCCGCTTTCCCGCACTTGCTGCAGCCGGCGCGTCAGGCGGTGTGCAAGCGCGATGGGCAGCGGCATGTAATCCGCCGTGTCATTGCAGGCGTACCCAAACATCATGCCCTGATCGCCCGCGCCGCTGTCCGCGGTCTGCTCGCTGTCAACGCCCATGGCGATGTCCGGCGACTGCGCATGCACGTCCACCATGATCTCACAGCTTTCTGCATCAAAGCCGTGACCAGGCCTTGTATAGCCGATGTCGCGGATCGTATCGCGTGCGATCGCTTCATAATCGACCGCTGCGTTTGCAGTGATCTCACCCATGATATGGACTTTGTCCGTTATTGCCGTGACCTCGCAGGCAACATGTGCCGCCGGGTCTTTTGCAAGAATTGCATCCAAAATGCGATCGGCGATCTGGTCGCAGACCTTGTCGGGGTGACCTGCTGTAACGGATTCAGAGGAAAAATAGGTTTTCATTGTGTGTTTGCGCTCCTTTTGTAATTTCGCACCGACAGTCGCGGAGTTCCCGTTTCTTTCCGTTTCCCGTGACCGGCGCCCACTTTCCCGCTGCGATTTCGCATTTGTGGCCTGCTTCTGCGCGGTTGCCCAATGCGTGAGGTCTGTCGGATGCGTACCGGACTGTTCCCACTATTTTACCCGACGTGAATGGATTGTCAAGCACGGCCCCCGCATTCCCCTGTCCGTGCCACACGGTGAATGCCACAAACCTCCGAGCAGCTTACGGCAGCAGCGCTGCAAATATCCCCATCTAAGGCCATAAAAGCAGCGGCGCTTCCCCGATACCGTTGAACGTGATTTTGAAGAAACGCAGTATTTTTGCACGCCGCTCTCCTTGCATTCGGTTCTCGCGGTCCGCCGTTATTTCTGTCTGCATTCACTGCGGACGCAGCTCAAAGATTTTCTTGTCGATTATTTGTTGAAATCCTGTTGACAAGCGAGGGCAAGTATGATTCAATATGACTGTTTCGGTTTAGTGACTGTAAACTCACGGTTTAGAAAGGGATGACTCGATGGAGATCGGCGACAAGATCAAGCGGCTTCGTTTGCAGCGCGGTCTGACGCAGGAGGAGCTCGCGGCCCGCACCGAGCTTTCAAAGGGTTTCATTTCCCAGTTGGAGCGCGATTTGACCTCCCCCTCCATTGCCACGCTCATGGACATTCTTGAAGCGCTCGGCACGGACGTTTCCGATTTCTTCCGCGATACGGGAGACGAAAAGGTCGTTTATGGCCGCGAGGACATGTTTGAAAAGGAGCAGGATGACGGCGTCGTCATTCGCTGGCTCGTCACGAATGCACAGAAAAATGCGCTCGAGCCGATCCTCGTTACGCTGCCCGCGGGCATTTCGACCGTTGCGGACGACCCGCATGAGGGTGAAGAATTCGGATATGTGCTTTCGGGGTCCGTCACGCTGTATCTCGGCGAGAAGAAATACCGGATCCACCGCGGCGACAGTTTTTGCTTCCGTTCCACCGCAGTGCATTTTCTGCAAAACACCGGAAAGCGCGAGGCGCTCGTTCTCTGGGTGTCCACGCCGCCTTCTTTTTAACGATACGAATTAGGGAAAGAGAGGAATTCGTTTATGACAGACCGACATCTCATCGAGCTCATCGATGTATCAAAGGAGTATGCGGGAGACGTTGCGCTCGAGCATGTCAATCTTTATATCAAGGACGGCGAGTTCCTGACCCTTCTCGGCCCGTCCGGTTGCGGCAAGACGACCATGCTGCGTCTTATTGCCGGTTTTATCCAACCGACTTCCGGCCGCATCGAAATGGACGGCGTTGATATTGCAAACGTGCCGCCCTATAAGCGTAAGATCAACACGGTGTTCCAAAAGTACGCCCTGTTCCCGCATCTCAATGTGTTCGACAATATCGCCTTTGGTCTCAAAATCAAGAAGATGGACAAGGCGCTCATCAGGGAGAAGGTCGAGGCCATGCTGGAGCTTGTGAATCTGCGCGGCTACGGCGAGCGCTGGATCGATCAGCTCTCCGGCGGCCAGCAGCAGCGCGTCGCAATCGCGCGCGCGCTTGTCAACGAACCGCAGGTCCTTCTGCTTGACGAACCGCTCGGCGCGCTGGATCTGAAGCTGCGCCAGGAAATGCAGGTCGAGCTGAAGCGTATGCAGCAGCGGCTCGGCATCACCTTTATTTACGTCACGCACGATCAAGAGGAAGCGCTCACCATGAGCGACACCATCGTCGTGCTGAAGGACGGCGAGATCCAGCAGATCGGCACGCCGACCGACATTTATAACGAGCCGAAAAACCCCTTCGTCGCTGATTTCATCGGTGAGAGCAACATCATACCCGGCATCATGCTGCAGGATTATCGTGTGCGCATCAACAACCTGACCTACGACTGCGTGGATGCGGGCTTTAAGAAAAACGTCGAGGTGGACGTCGTGATCCGCCCCGAGGACATCGACATCATTCCGCCGGAAAAAGCGCGCATTCAGGGCGTCGTTCAGTCGGTCGTCTTCATGGGCGTTCACTATGAGGTCGACGTGGACTGCGGCGGCTACGAATGGATCGTTCATACGACGGACTATGTCGCGGTCGGCGAGACCGTCGGTATCGACATCCCACCGGACGCCATTCATGTCATGAAGAAAACGCGCTCCATGAACATTTTCGACGGTATCGCCTATCCGGACGACCGGCTCGTCACGATCGATGAAACGGACTTCCCCGCAGAGATACCCGCCTCGTTCAACGAAAAAGATGAACTGCTTGTCGAGATCGCGCCAAAGGACGTGCAGCTCCTTGCACCGCAGGATGAAGGCACGCAAGTCACCGGGTTTGTAAAGGCCTGTATGTTCCTCGGCACGCACTACGAAGTCACGGTGGACTGCGGCGAAAACGACTGGATCGCGTTCTCGGATGAATTCATGGAGGACGGCGAGCAGGTCGGCATTCGTGTCCCCGCGGACTGCATTCGGCTTTCCGCCCAGTCGGCAGACTGAGGAGGCAAGTCATGAAACGTAAGCACTTTGCTTATCCCTATATCGTTTGGATGGTGCTGTTCATCGTCGTTCCGATGGTGTTCATTCTGTACTATGCCGTGAATGTGGACGGAACGTTTACGCTGCGCAAGTTCATCGAAACGCTCTCCGACCCGCAGAAATGGCAGGTGCTTTGGCTGAGCGTCCAGATGGCGTTTGTCACGGCGCTCATTTGTCTGTTG